>NZ_JBHYPS010000015.1:0-162689 GCF_042746075.1 Streptomyces sp. NPDC058758
CGGATGTGGAAGCCCAGTAATGGGTGGAGCTGACCGGTACTAATAGGCCGAGGGCTTGTCCTCAGTTGCTCGCGTCCACTGTGTTAGTTCTGAAGTAACGAACTCCCATGCCGGTTGAGTTCAACTTCATAGTGTTTCGGTGGTCATAGCGTTAGGGAAACGCCCGGTTACATTCCGAACCCGGAAGCTAAGCCTTTCAGCGCCGATGGTACTGCAGGGGGGACCCTGTGGGAGAGTAGGACACCGCCGAACAATCATTGTGGGAAAGCCCCGCACCCTTGTGGTGCGGGGCTTTCCTGCGTTCCAGGGCATTTCCGTGCCGGGGAAATTCCCCGGGCGCCTTTTACGCCGGCTTCACCAGCTGGGCGTCGTAGGCCAGGATGACCGCCTGCACGCGGTCCCTCGCCCCCGTCTTCGCGAGGATGCGGCCCACGTGGGTCTTCACGGTGGATTCGGCGAGGTGGAGGCGTTCGGCGATCTCCGTGTTCGTCCAGCCCTGGCCGATGACCGTGAGGATCTCGCGCTCCCGCTCCGTCAGCGACGCCAGGCGGGGGTCGTCCCGCCGGACCGGGGCGGGGGCCGTGGGGCCGGCGGGCAGGTGGTGGACGTACGTGTCCAGGAGGCGGCGGGTCAGGCTCGGGGCCACCACCGCGTCGCCGGCCGCGACCGCGCGGACGCCCGCGAGGAGCTCCTCCGGCTGGGCGTCCTTCACCAGGAAGCCGCTCGCGCCCGCGCGCAGGCCGTCGTACGCGTACTCGTCCAGGTCGAACGTGGTGATGATGAGGACGCGGGTGCGGGCGCCCACCGCGATGATGCGGCGGGTCGCCTCGATGCCGTCCAGGCCCGGCATGCGGATGTCCATCAGGGCCACGTCCGGATGGAGTTCGGCGACCTGGCGGACGGCCTCGGCGCCGTTCGCCGCCTCCCCGACGACCGTCATGTCGTCCTGGCTCTCCAGGAGCATGCGGAAACCGAAGCGCTGCATCGGCTGGTCGTCGGCGATCAGAACCGTCGTCACGGGCGGGAATCCTCCGGAGCGGAAGCAGGTACGGAAGCCGTGGGGATGCGGAGGCGGACCTGCCAGCCGGCACCCGACGGCAGGGGGCCGCAGTCGAGTGTGCCGTCGTAGAGGGCCGCGCGCTCGCGCATTCCGGCGAGACCCTGCCCCTGCCCGGCGGGAACGGCGGCGGACGGCGTGCCCGTGTCGGTGACGGTGACCCGTACCGCGTCCTCCTCCGCCACCAGACGGACGGTGGCCGTGGCGCCGGGGCCCGCGTGCTTGAGCGTGTTCGTCAGGGACTCCTGGACCACCCGGTAGACCGTCAGCTGGGCGCCCGGCGGCAGTGGCGGCAGCGGCGCGGGCAGGTCCGACACGACCGGCAGGCCCGCCTCGCGCACGCCCGCCAGGAGGGAGCCCAGGTCCTCCAGGGTCGGCTGCGGAGCCCGCGCGGCGGCCGGGGCGTCGTCGGGGGCGGACAGGACGCCCAGGAGGCGGCGGAGCTCGTCCAGGGCCTGGCGGCTCGTCGTACCGATGGCGTCCAGGGCCTGCGCGGCCCGCTCGGGGCTCTTCGCCGCCGCGTACCGGCCGCCGTCCGCGAGGCCCGTGATGACCGACAGGTTGTGGCCGATGATGTCGTGCATCTCCCGCGCGATCCGGGCCCGTTCGGCCGCCGCGGCCAGCCGGACCTCCTGGTCGCGCTCGACCTCCAGGCGCCGGGCCCGCTCCACCAGACTCGCCGTGTGGTCGCGGCGGGAACGGACCGTGATGCCGGCCAGGGCGATGAAGACGTACGCCCACAGGGCCGAGGTGACGTGGATGTGCCACGACCCGCCGTCGAAGCGGAGCGCGCCCGTGACCACCGGGACCACCAGCAGGGCGAAGGCCCACAGCAGCCGGCGCGGCGGACGGGCCAGGGCGATGTGGAACAGCGGGAAGACCTGGAGGTACGCCGCCTGGAGGAACGCGCCGGACGCCTCGCTCACGAACGCCGCCACCGCCATCACGGCGAGGACCGTCGTCGGACGGCGGCGGCGCGCGTACAGGGGGAGCGAGAGGGCGAGGCTGAGGACGACCACCAGGCCGGTGGGGACGGACGGGTCCCGGGCCACGTTCCGCCAGCCGCCCGAGGCGTCCACCAGGGCCGCGACCGTCCAGAAGGACGTGAGCGCGCCGTCCCAGAGCCACGGGCGGGCCGCGTCGGCCGCCCGGACCCGGGTGAAGAGCTGGTGCGTCCACCGGCTGGGGGCCGTCGTCTCCGTCGTCATCCGGCCATCATCCTCATACGTCCCGGCGGCGGAGCAACACCGCGGGCACCGCGAGCGCCGCCGCGGCCCACAGGACCAGGGCCAGGAGCGCCGCCCCCGCCGAAGGGGCCCCGGGCAGCGGTGACGCGGAGCCGAGGACCCCGGCGGCCTGGGTGGGGAAGTACCGCAGCGCGGTGTCGACGGCGTCGTACGGGAGCATCCCGGCGACCTCCGGGAGGACGAGGACGCCGCCGATGAACGCGCCGAGCGCGCCGGGCACGGAGCGCAGGGCGGCGCCGAGCCCCAGGGCGAGCAGCGCGAGCAGGGCGAGGCCGGCGGCGTTCCCGGCGAGGGCCGCGAGGACGCCGTCGTCGGTGAGGGAGGCGGCCTGGTCGGTGTCGTCGAGGAAGACCTGGGCCGTGAGGAAGGCCGCCAGGTTGGTGAGGAGGCCCAGGACGAGGACGGTGGCGCCGAGGACCGCGGCCTTCGCCCCCAGCACCGGCAGCCGGGCGGGGACGGCGGTGAAGGTGGCGCGGGCGAGGCCGGAGGAGTACTCGCCGGCGGTGACGAGGATGCCGAGGACCGCGAGGCAGACGCCTCCCAACCGCGAGCCGTACAGCGTCAGCACGACGACGTCCACGTCGGAGTCCCCGCCGCCCGAGGTGTACGTGCCGCCCATCAGGAGCGCGACGCCGAGGACGAGCACGACCGCCGCCAGGACCGTGATCCAGGTGGAGCGGACCGTCCACAGCTTGTGCCACTCGGAGCGCAGCACGCCCGACGGCGTGACCCGGTGGGGGAAGGTCGCGGTGGTCATGCGGCTGCTCCCTGGTACTCGACGGAGTCGTGGGTGAGGTCCATGAACGCCTGCTCCAGGGACGCGGTCTCGGGGGTGAGGGCGTGGAGTTCGACGGCGTGGACGGCGGCGATCCGGCCGATCGCCGGGGCGTCCAGGCCGGTGACCCGGAGGGCGTCCGGGGCCTCGGCGGTGGCGCGGGCGTGCGCCGGGAGGAGGGTGCGCAGGCGGTCGGCGTCGGGGGTGACGACGAGGACGGAGGCCGCGCCGGCGTCCCGTACGAGCTCCGCGACGGTGGTGTCGGCGAGCAGCCGGCCCCGGCCGATGACGACGAGCCGGTCGGCGGTCAGCGCCATCTCGCCCATCAGGTGGGAGGAGACGAGGACCGTACGGCCTTCGGCGGCGAGGGAGGTGAGGAGGGTGCGGACCCAGCGGACGCCCTCCGGGTCCAGGCCGTTGACGGGCTCGTCGAGGACGACGGCGGCCGGGTCGCCGAGGAGGGCGGCGGCGATGCCGAGGCGCTGGCCCATGCCGAGGGAGAAGCCCTTCACCCGGCGGCCCGCGACGTCCGCGAGGCCCGTGACGCCGAGGACGTGCTCGACGCGGGACCGGGGGATGCCGTGGGTGTGCGCCAGTGCCATCAGGTGGTGGAAGGCGGTGCGGCCCGGGTGGAACGAGCGGGCGTCGAGGAGCGCGCCGACCTGGGTGAGGGGCGCCGGATGGGACGCGTAGGAGCGGCCGCCGACGGTGGCGGCGCCGCGGGTGGGGGCGTCGAGGCCGAGGATCATGCGCAGGGTGGTGGACTTGCCGGCGCCGTTGGGGCCGAGGAAGCCGGTGACGGTCCCCGGCCGGACGGTGAAGGAGAGGTCCCGGACGACGGTCCGCTCGCCGTACCGCTTGGTGAGTCGCTCTGCTCGGATCATGGCTCCGACGCTACGGAGCGGGCGGGGCGCGGGCGTCCGACCGTGGTCGGCAACGGGCCGGGCGGCGTCGTACCGGGGTACGACGGGGCGGCGCTGAGCTGGGAATTCCCTTGTGGCGCGGGGCGGTGGCGGGTGAGGATGCCGCATGAACTTCGAGATCCGCACCGTCCTGGCCGACGAGTGGGAGCAGGTGCGCGAGCTGCGGCTCGCCGCGCTGCTCGACCCCGTCGCGCACCTCGCCTTCCTGGAGACCCACGAGGACGCCGTCGCGCGTCCGGACGACTTCTGGAAGGAGCGGACGGCGAACGGTTCGACGACCGGCGGCGGGCGGGTGCGGCAGTTCGTCGCCGAGGCGCCGGACGGGCGCTGGCTGGGCAGCGTGACGGTGCTGGTCGAACGGCCCACGGACGAGGTGCGGTTCGGGAATCCGGCGAAGGTCGACCAGACCCACCTGGTGGGCGTCTACGTGCGGCCCGAGGCGCGGGGGACCGGTGTGATCGACGCGCTGTTCCGGGCGGCCGTGGAGTGGTCGTGGACCGTGGAGGGGATCGAGCGCGTCCGGCTGTACGTGCACGAGGAGAACGCCCGGGCCGCCGCCTTCTACCGGCGGTACGGCTTCGTCGCCTCGGGCGAGCGGGTGCCGGTGCCCGGTGGCACGGGCGCGTACGAGGACGAGTACGAGCTGCTGAGGCCGGCGGGGGCGTAGGGACCGTCCGGCCGCGGTACGCCGTCCGGCTGCGGTACGCGGGCGGGCCCGGGGTTCGGCGCCGGTGCCCCGCTCACGGGCTGAGGGAGTGGTCCGGCCAGCGGGCGCGGGACTGCTCGGGGGAGCGCATCAGGGCGAGGCCGGGGAGGCCCAGGCGGGGGCCGTCGGCGAGGAGGCGGGGGAGCTCCGGGATCGGGGCCACCGCGGCGACGTCGTCGAGCACCAGGGTGAGTGGTGGGTCGAGCCGACCGTCGGATGACCGTGCGGCCATGCGGCGGCCGTGCTCGACCACGTGCGACGCGAGCGCGGTGAGGAGGGGCATCGCGCCCGGGTGGGTGCGCGGATCCTCGATCGGTTCACCCACCACGTAGAGGGTGCCCCCTTCGGCGAGGAAAGATGCCAGGGCCAGCGAATCCGTTCGATTCGGGGTGCAGGCCTCGCGGATGTGGACCGAGGAGAATGCCGAGAAGGCACGGGCCGTCAGTTCCTGGGCCAGGCGCCTGGTGTCGGGGTGGGCGGTGAGCGCCGCTTCGAGCAGGCCGGCCAGTCCGGAGGCGGCCTTCGGGTGGCCGCGCAGGACGCGTACCGGCTCGTGGGCGTCGGTGCCCTGGGCCCAGCGGTGGACCTGGCGGAAGGGGCGGCCGTCCACGGCGGCGGCGTGCAGCCAGCAGCGCAGGAGCGTTTCCGCCGTGGTGGCGGTGGCCGCGTCGAGCCGGGCGTGCGGGCGGACCGGTGCGAGCAGGGCGGCGGCGCGGGCCTGGGCGGTGTCCGGGTCGGCGCAGCCTTCCGCGGGGGACCAGTGGAGGCGGGCCGGGGTGTCGCAGAGGTGGCCGGGGTCGTAGACGAGGACCGGGCCGAGCTTGCCGCGCACGTCCTTGGTGTCGGCCCAGACGGTGGGGTCGGAGGTGACGACCAGGACCGGTCCCTCGGCGTCGGCGATCGCCTGGACGGCCAGCGGGCGGCGGGTGTCCGGCGGGCCGTAGACGGTGCCGGGGGGCTGGGCGGGAACCGGGAGCGGGGCGGGGCCGGGGGCCGGGTCCGGCTGCCGCTGCGGTGCCGTGGGGGTGGTCTTCCGTATCGGTGCGGGGGCGGGCTCGGGGGCGGGCCCCTGTGCCGGAATCGGGGCCGGGTCGCGCACCGGCGTCGGTGTCGGCGTCGCAGCCGGCTCCGGGGCCGGTGCCGGCGCGGGCTCGGCGTACGCGCCCGCCCTGCGGTGGGCGCGGACCGCGCGCCAGCGGGCGAAGGTGCCGAGGAGGAAGACGGCGAGGACGGTGAGGACCATCGCCTGGCCGATCACCAGGCCCCAGAAGAGGCCGTAGCCGGACAGCTGGCCGGGCGGGGTGGCCGGCCAGGCGGCCGGCAGGTCGGTGGGCGCGGTCGCGAGGGCGCGGAGGGCCGGCGGGGTGCTGGTGAGCGTCACCCCGTCCGGCCAGGCGCCGTGCGCGAGGAACGCGGACAGTCCGGTCGCGGACCAGACGAGCAGGGCCAGGCCGAGGACCAGGGCGAAGAGCCCGACCAGGAACCCGTCCGAGACGCCGCCGCCCTGCCTCTGCCGTGCCTCCGTCACGTCACGCCACCGTCGACTGCGAGCTGTCGTCCAACTGGCGCTCCCTCAGCAGCGCCCGCTGCTCGGTCTCCCACTCCAGGTCCGGGTCGACGGAGCCCGAGGACTCGGTCATGGCGCGGTCGGTGTAGACGAGCGGGCGTTCGCGTTCGGTGATGAGGTGCTTGACCACCTGCACGTTGCCGTTGACGTCCCAGACGGCGATGCCGGGGGTGAGGGTCGGGATGATCTCGACGGCCCAGCGGGGCAGGCCGAGGACGCTCCCGGTGTGGCGGGCCTCGTCGGCCTTCTGGGCGTAGACGGTCCGGGTGGAGGCCATCTTGAGGATCGCGGCGGCCTCCTTGGCGGCCGCGCCGTCGACGACGTCGGAGAGGTGGTGGACGACCGCGACGAAGGACAGGCCGAGGCGGCGGCCGAACTTGAGCAGGCGCTGGAACAGCTGGGCCACGAAGGGGCTGTTGATGATGTGCCAGGCCTCCTCGACGAGGAAGATGCGCTTCTTCCGGTCGGGGCGGATCCAGGTGTGCTCCAGCCACACGCCGACGATCGCCATGAGGATGGGCATGGCGATGGAGTTGCGGTCGATGTGGGAGAGGTCGAAGACGATCAGGGGCGCGTCGAGGTCGATGCCGACGGTGGTCGGGCCGTCGAACATGCCGCGCAGGTCGCCGTCGACGAGCCGGTCGAGCACCAGGGCGACGTCCAGGCCCCAGGCCCGTACGTCGTCTATGTCGACGTTCATCGCCTCCGCCGACTCGGCCTCCGGGTGGCGCAGCCGCTCGACGATGTCGGTGAGGATCGGCTGGCGTGCGGTGACGTGCTCGTTGACGTGGGCGTGGGCGACCTTGAGGGCGAAGCCGGAGCGCTCGTCGAGGCCGTGGCCCATCGCCACCTCGATGATGGTGCGCAGCAGGGCGAGCTGGCCGGTGGTGGTGATGGCGGGGTCGAGCGGGTTGAGGCGGATCCCGGCGTCGTTGGCGACCATGGGGTCCAGGCGGATGGGGGTTATCCCCAGCTCCTGGGCGATGAGGTTCCACTCGCCGACGCCGTCCTCGCCCTGGGCGTCGAGGACGACGACCTGCCGGTCGCGGAAGCGGAGCTGGCGGAGCACGTACGTCTTCTCCAGCGCCGACTTGCCGTTGCCGGACTCGCCGAGGACGAGCCAGTGGGGGGCGGGGAGCTGCTGTCCGTACAGCTGGAAGGGGTCGTAGACGTAGCCCTTGCCGCTGTAGACCTCGCGGCCGATGATCACGCCGGAGTCGCCCAGACCGGGGGCGGCGGTCGGCAGGTAGACGGCCTGGGCCTGGCCGGTGGAGGTGCGCACGGGCAGGCGGGTGGTCTCCACCCTGCCGAGGACGAAGGAGGTGAAGGCTTCGGTGAGGACGGACAGCGGATCTCGCATCGGTCGGTGCCCCTTCGGCCCTAGCGGCGGATGCCGGTCGCGAACGGCAGGGTGTTCACAAAGGCCCGGTGGTGCTCGCGGTCGCACCACTCCAGCTTGAGGTACGACTTGCCGGCGGAGGCCCTGATCGTGCGCTTGTCCCGGGCGAGGGCCTCGGGCGAGCGCGCCGATACGGTGATGTACCCGACGAGGTTGACGCCTGCCGCGCCGCTGGCGAGATCTTCACCCCGCTGGTCGAGCCGGCCGTGGGCGGCGATGTCGCGGGGGTCGACGGTGCGGTTCATCTTGGCCTGGCGGGAGGCCTCGGCCTCGTCGTTGGTCTTCTCGGTGAGCATGCGCTCGATCGCGACCTCGGTGGGCTCCAGGTCCATGGTGACGGCCACGGTGCGGATGACGTCGGGGGTGTGGACGAGGAGCGGGGCGAGGAAGTTCACGCCGACCGGGGTCATCGGCCACTCCTTGACCCAGGCGGTGGCGTGGCACCAGGGGGCGCGGGTGGAGGACTCGCGGGTCTTGGCCTGGAGGTAGGTGGCCTCCATGGCGTCGAGTTCGGCGGGCCAAGCGTTTCGTTTCGTCATGGCCTGGATGTGGTCGATCGGGTGGTCCGGGTCGTACATGGAGTGGACCAGGGAGGCGAGCCGGGACTGGCCGAGGGGCTGGCGGACCCGGATGTCGGCCTCGGTGAGGCGGGCGCAGATGTCGGTGAGCTCGCGGGCCATGACGACGGCGAGGCCGCCGTCGCGGTCGAGGCGGCGGGCGCCGGTGGCGTGCTTGGTGGCGTGGGCCATGGCGTTGGCCTCGGCGGCGAGGTCGCGGGTGTAGTGCATGCAGGCGACGAGGTAGGCGCGGTGCTGCTCGCTGGAGGTGGAGACCATCGACTGGAGCTGGTCGTAGGACTCCTGGAGCCAGGCGGGGGCCTGCGGGTCGCCGCGCTGGGCGACGTCCTTGGCGTGTGCGTCGGGGTCGGCGGGGAGGGTGCGGGCGAGCATCTGGAGGCGGGTGACGAAGCCGTCACCGTTGGCCACGTGCTTGAGGAGGGTGCCGAACCGGTCGACGAGGGCCTCCTGGTCCTCGGAGTCGCGCAGGCCGACGCCGGGGCCCTCGATCTCGATGGCGGCGGTGACGGTGCGGCGGTCGGCGTGCAGCAGGACGGCGATCTCGTCGGGGCCGAAGGGGGCGGCGAGCCAGCTGACGCGGCCGATGCCGGGGGGCGGGCCGACCTCGACCTCGCGGCCGTCGAGGCGGGTGCCGGCCTCGACGGCGGTGGAGCGGTAGGCGGTGCCGCGCTTGAGCATCCGCTTGTAGCTGCGGTTGATCTCGAACCACTTGTAGAACGTGCGCTGCTTGTACGGGAGGTACACGGCGGCGATCGCGAGCATGGGCAGGCCGGCGAGGAGCGCGATCCGCAGGGGGAGGAGGGGGACGAGGAGTCCGCTCATCATGCCGAGGAAGGCGCCGACGACGATCAGGGCGATCTCGCCGGTCTCGCGGTTCTTGCCGACGATCGCGTTCGGCCGGGCGCGGCCGATGAGATACGTGCGGCGGGGCGTGACCGGCTGGGACTGGGTCGTCAACGCCCTGCACCTCCTGCTCCTGTGTTCTTGCGGTTGCTGTGCGGGGTGCCCGCGGTGGGGCTGCTGTTGCGGGGCGGGGGCGTGGCGCCGCCGCCCTGGGGGGTGCGGCTGCTGTGGGCGGCGACGCCGCCGGAGAGCTGGTTCGCGGGGCGGGGGGCGGCGGAGGAGGACGGGCCGCCGCCGGAGCCGCTGTCGCGGGTGCTGTGGGTCTTGATGCCCTGGGAGACGAGGGAGGCGGGGGAGGAGATGACGGCGGCGGCCGCGTTCTCGCCGGCGCGGTGGAGGCGGTTGTTGCGGGAGGCGGCGATCTCGTCGCCGAAGCCGGGGACGAAGCGGTAGATCATCGCGGAGGAGAAGATGGCGAGCAGGATGATCGCGAGGCCGGAGACGACGGCCGAGAAGGAGTCGGGGCCGGTGCCGGAGGAGAGGGCGCCGGCGAGACCGAGGACGATCACGATGATCGGCTTGACCAGGATGACGGCGATCATGATGCCGGCCCAGCGGCGGACGTGGCCCCACATGTTCTTGTCGACGAGGCCGGAGTAGACGACGACGCCGAGGAGGGCGCCGACGTAGAGGAGCACGGCGCGGAGGAAGAGCTCCAGGTAGAGGACGCCGGCGGCGAGGACGGTGACCAGGCTGACGATGATCAGCATGATCGGTCCGCCGCTGATCGAGTCGCCCTTCTGGAGGGCCTCCTTGAAGGCGCCGAAGAACACGTCGGTCTGCTGGCCGGTGCCGGAGGCGATGACCTCGGTGATGGCGTCGGTGGCGTTGACGACGGTGTAGAGGATCAGCGGGGTGAAGGCGGAGGCGAGGACGGTCAGCCAGAGGAAGCCGACGGCCTCGGAGAGCGCGGTGGTGAGCGGCACGCCGCGCATGGCGCGCTTGGCGACGGCGAGCAGCCAGAGGAGGACGGTGAGGAAGGTGGCGGCGGCGAACACGACGGCGTAGCGGCCGAGGAACTCGGTGTTCGTGAAGTCGACCTCGGCGGTCTCCTTCACCGCCTTGGAGAGGTAGTCGATGACGGCCACGGCGGCGTCGGCGCAGCCACGGGCGAGGGAGGTGAGGGGGTCGAGGGCGGAGGCGGGGTCGTTGACCGTCCCGGACGGGGAGCCTCCGCCACCGGTGCCACCGGTGCCCTGGCCTTCGCAGTAGTCCCGGGCGGTGTCACTGAGCAGCTCGCACGGGTTGGAGCTGTTGCTCGGCGCGGGAGTGGCGGTGCCCGAGGGGCCGGTGGGAGGTGTGGGCGTGGGCGTGGGGTCGGCGAGGGCACGGCCCGCGAGGAGGACGACGGCCACCTGGGCGGAGCCCAGTACGGCGGCGGCGCGGGTGAGGAGGGCGGCGGGCCTACCGGGCATAGGTGAAGCCTCCGAACTGTTCGACGGCGTCTGCCATGTCCTGGGCCGAGGAGGCCCGCTGGTCGCGGCCGACCGGGACCGGGCCGTCCTTCTGGCGGAAGTCGGCGATCTTCCAGTCGCCGCCGGTCCAGAGGAGTTCGTACGTCTTGGTGTACCAGGCTTCGGAGACAGGGTTCTTCGACTGCTCCCCGGCGAGGCCGAACAGGTACGAGTGCCAGACGGACACCGTCGCCCGTTCCGGCGTGTACGTCTCCACCTTGGTCCCCACGGGGACGGTTCGGGCGACGAAGGTGAGGCCCTGGGGGGCGGTGCCGTTCTCCTGGAGGCCGATGCGGCCCAGGAGCGCCTTGTCGCCGTACCCCTTGTCGAGGTCGGCGACGCGGGCGTCGGCCACCTCGGGGGCGTACACCGCGCGTACCAGTGCCTCGCGGGGGCCCCGCTGGTACATGTCCGTGGAGCCCAGGGCCACCGCGTAGTTGGCGGCGGCGGACTGGGCGCCTTGTTCGTCGTGGGCGTAGCCGGTGGGGACGGTGCCGTTGGTGCCGGTGACCGGGCGGGTGCCGGTGGGGGCGGTGGCGGCGGACTTGCCGGGGGAGGTGGTGGAGGGGGAGGCGTCCGACGGGTCGCCGCCGCGGTTGGCGAGGGCGATGGCGGCGACGAGCAGCACGACGACGCCCACGCCCATGAGCAGGGAGCGGGAGCCGCGGGCGGGGCGTCGGGTGCCGCCGTGGACGTCACCGGTGTTGCCCTCGGGCAGGCGGGTACGGGTCTGGCCCGAGCCGCCGTAGCCGTCGTGCTCGTCGCCGGGACTCATGCCGGGTACGCCCCCTCGTTCGTTCGTGGATGGGACCGCGGGTGACGCGCGGTCAGATCGCCATTCCGTAGACGATGGTGAAGAGCGTCCCGAGGGATCCGATGATGAAGACGCCGGTGAGGCCGGCGACGATCAGGCCCTTGCCCTGTTCCGCGCTGAAGGTGTCGCGGAGCGCGGTCGCGCCGATGCGCTGTTTGGCCGCGCCCCAGATGGCGATGCCGAGGCAGAGCAGGATGGCAATGGCCATCACGACCTCGATCATGATCTTGGCTTCGGCGCCGAGGCTCCCGAAAGGACCCCAGTTCGGGGCGATTCCACCGATGATGGTGGTGATGTCGCCCTTCTCGGCCGCCAGGTACATATAACTCACCGCCCCTGTCGGGTCGTTGGTCACCCCTGCCGGACGGCATGGGGCATCACCACTATCTTCGCTGATGAAACCGCCCGCGTGTGACGGCTTGGCGGCTCTCTTTACCCGATTCCCGCACACGTGACCGGTCCGACCGTCTTGACCTGCGGTGGTACGGCCGGATTCCATGCGAAGAAGCGTATGGTCACTCTGTGTATCACGGAGGGTGACTCCGGGCAATGATTGTCGTTGTTGCACTCTTGGGGCCGCGTCGGGCGCGCGCCGTTTCCGGGCGGGGGCACCCCGCCTAGACTGGCGCTCCGGGGCGTACTGCCAGGAACCGAGGGGTGGTTGACGGTGCGTAGGGCGGGCAAGGCGTGGCTGCTGACCGGCGGGGCCTTCGGGCTCTGTGCCGGCTTCCTGGCCCTGCTCCTGGTCGGCACGTACGCGGCGGCGGCCGGCTTCCTCGGCGGCGCGGGTTCCGCGGCGACCGGGACGGTGGCGTTGGCCAAGGGTTCGGTGCCGACGATGTACCAGGGGCTCGTGCAGCGCTGGGGCAACCTCTGCCCGGCCATCAACCCGGCGCTCCTGGCGGCGCAGCTGTACCAGGAGAGCGGCTGGAACCCGCGGGCGGTGTCGCCGGCGAACGCCCGGGGCATCGCGCAGTTCATCCCGGGCACCTGGGCGAGCCACGGCGTCGACGGGGACGGGGACGGCGACCGGGACATCTGGGACCCGCAGGACGCGATCCCGTCCGCCGCCTCGTACGACTGCGCGCTGGCGGGGTACGTGAAGGACGTCCCGGGCGATCCGGCGAGCAACATGCTGGCCGCGTACAACGCCGGGGCCTACGCGGTCATCAAGTACCGGGGCGTCCCGCCGTACAGCGAGACGCGGAACTACGTGCGGATCATCCGGTCGCTGGAGAAGAGCTTCGCCCGGCCGCAGGGCCGGCTCGCCCCCTCGCAGCAGGCGGCGGGCGCCATCCACTACGCGCAGGGCAAGCTGGGCACCCCGTACCTGTGGGGCGGCACCGGCACGGCGGCGCAGGGCGGGCGGTTCGACTGCTCGGGGCTGACGCAGGCCGCGTACGACGCGGTGGGGATCGAGCTGCCGCGCGTGGCCAACGACCAGTACAACGCGGGGCCGCACCCGAGCCGGGACGAGCTGCTCCCCGGCGACCTGGTCTTCTTCTCCGACGACCTGACGAACTCGCGGGCGATCCGTCACGTCGGCATCTACGTGGGCGGCGGCTACATGATCGACGCGCCGCGGACCGGGGCGGTGATCCGCTTCGACCGGATCGACACACCGGACTACTTCGGGGCGACCCGGGTCACCGAGGACGGCGCCGCCGCCCTCCCGACCCGCCCGCCGGGAACGAGGGCGTGAACGGACGGTCCGTCCGGCCGGAACTCTCCGTCAGGCGTGGGCCCTGAGCTGCGGGGGCGCGTCACTCTTCGGTAACGTCGTCATGATCCACCGGAGACGGCGGAACGAGTGCCTCAGGAGGTTCGTTCCCCCCTCCGACGACTCTGACCACGTCTGAACCACGGGGGTTGGAAACCAGACACGAGAGCAAGGGGCCGCGGCAGATGGCTGAACTCGCATCGGACGGTTCGAGTCCCGATGTCGGCCTGCTGTACGACATCAACGGGCTGGCGAAGGACGCTCCCCCGTGGTTCGACCGGGTCATGGAGTTCACCGGCGAGTACGGGATCATGCTCGCGATGGTCCTCGTGGTGCTCTGGTGCTGGTGGAGCGTCCGCCGGCGCGGCACCCCGGAGGACTCCGTCTCGGCCGTCGCCGGGATCGTCTGGGCCCCGCTCGCCGCGGGCCTCGCCCTCCTCGTCAACATCCCCATCCGGGGCTTCGTCGAGCGGCCCCGCCCCTTCGAGGACCACGAGGGCCTGGAGGTCCTGGTCGAGGGGAAGACGGACTACTCCTTCGTCAGCGACCACGCCACGATGGCGATGGCCGTCGCCGTCGCCCTCTTCGTCGCCCACCGCCGCTTCGGCCTGCTCGCCATCGGGCTCGCCCTCGCCGAGGGCTTCGCCCGGGTCTACATGGGCGTCCACTACCCCACCGACGTCATCGGCGGCCTCGCCCTCGGCACCGCCGTGGCCCTGCTCCTCGCCCCGCTGACGCTGGCGCTGCTCACCCCGCTGGTCTCCGCCGTCGCCCGCTCGCGCCGCGGCGGGCGGCTGGTCCGCTCCCGCCGGGCCGAGCGCTCCGCCGGCCGCCCGGAGGCGGTCGGCATCCCCGAACCCCGCCTCGGCGGCTCCGCCGAGGACCCCCACGGCGAGAAGGGCCTCGCCGCCTAGGGCTGCGGTTCGCGGGTCTCCGCGGTGTCCGCGGCGGTCAGGTGGTCGCTGGCGTCGGTGCGGGCGCGGTCGCGGGAGCGGCGGGCCGGGCCGGTCCAGCCGCAGCTGCAGCGGGCCAGGGCGAAGGAGCCGCGCTCCGTCGTCGTCGTGTGGTGCGGGCCGGTCGCGCTCTGCTCATGCACGCCCCCACCGTACTGCGCGTGACGGCTCGCCCGTGCCGTCGTTATCCGCATCGGGAATCCAGTCTTCTGGGGGTTGGCGGGTGAGGGTGGTGCAGCGGTACGGGCGTCCGGGCGGACTCGGCGGCGGGGCGCTCGCCGTCACCGCGTCCCTGGTCGCCGCGGCGGTCACCGGGTGTGCCGCCGCCGAGGAGCCGGTCCCGCCGCCGGACCCGGCAGGCGCGGTGCGGGGCGCCGCCGACGCCCTGGTCAGGGCGGGGAGTTCCAAGGCGTCGACCGCGATGGAGATGGCCGCGGGCGGGACCCGGGTGACCATCCGGGGCGAGGGCGGCTACGACTTCCGCCGCCGCACCGGCCACCTCCAGGTGGTGCTCCCCAAGGACGCGGCCGGCACCAGCGAGCACCGGCCGATCACCGAACTCCTCACCCCCGGTGCCCTCTACATGAAGAACCGCGGCGCCGGCGTCCCCGCCGACAAGTGGGTGCGGGTCGACACCACCGCCCTCGACGACGGCAACCTGGTCACCGGCGGGGCCACCGACCCGGGGGCGGCGGCCGAGCTGCTGCGCGGGGCGCGGGACGTGACGTACGTGGGGGAGACCGAGCTGGCGGGCGTGAAGGTGCGGCACTACCGGGGCGTCGCCGACATCGGCGCGGCGGCGAAGGTCGCCGCGCCGCAGCTGCGGGGCTCGCTCGCCGCGGCGGCGAAAGGGTTCACCACCGACGCCGTGCCCTTCGACGCGTACCTCGACGGGGACGGCCGGCTGCGGAAGGTCCGTCACCAGTTCAGCTTCAGCAACCAGGGGCGCGCGGTCGCCGTCGCCTCGACGACGCTGCTGTACGGCTTCGGGGAGCGGGTCCGGGTGGCGCTGCCGGACGGGCGGGACATCTACGCGGGCAAGGTCGAGGTCTGAGGCGTCCGGCCGGGCCGCGCGGGGTTCGGACCATCGCCAAATGGTCCGTCCGTGTCATGCGCGGTCCGTGGCCCGATCCCTACGCTGGGACACCGACTCCGGCAGGAAGAGGTGAAGGCGCGTGGCTCCGCCCGGTACCGCAACCGCGACCGCTGACCCCGACGGCGTCGCCCTCGCCGAGATAGAGCTGTGCGGCGAGCTGATGATCGCCGCCTCGGCCGCGGACGGGGAACGGCTCAGCGCCGACCTGATCGACGAGGTGCTCCGGGTCGAACCGGCCGGGCGCTGATCCGCGGGCTCAGGTGCGGAGCATCCGGCCGATCGCCTTGGTGGCCTCCTCGACCTTGGCGTCGAGGTCGCCGCCGTGGGCCGCGGCGTCCGCCACGCAGTGCCGCAGGTGTTCCTCCAGGAGCTGGAGGGCGAAGGACTGCAGCGCCTTCGTGGAGGCCGAGACCTGGGTGAGTATGTCGATGCAGTAGACGTCCTCGTCGACCATCCGCTGCAGACCGCGGATCTGGCCCTCGATCCGTCGCAGCCGCTTGAGGTGCTCGTCCTTCTGCTTGTGGTAGCCGTGCACCCCGTGGGCGTGGTCGGCCGGCTCGACGGACTCGACGGCCTCGGGGGTGACCTGGTCCGCCTCGGTGGTCGTCATCGCGTCCTCCCGTTGTCCAGATAAGAGGGTGTATACCCCTCGTGGGTATATGGTACCGATCCCCGCCGATAGGGGACGGGGGTCTCGTGCAGATCACTGTGCCTGATGGGCGACACTGAGAGGACGCCGGTTAGCCGTGGCCGGATGATGCGCCTAGCATCAGCCTGACCGAAACCCAGCACCCCGAGGACCTCACGTGCGATTTCGTCTGACCCCCAGGGAGACGAGCTTCTACGACATGTTCGCCGCGTCCGCGGACAACATCGTCACGGGCTCGAAGCTCCTGATGGAACTGCTCGGAGCGGAGCCTTCCGCCCGGGCCGAGATCGCGGAGCGGATGCGGGCGGCGGAGCACGCAGGCGACGACGCCACCCATGCGATCTTCCACCAGCTGAACTCCTCGTTCATCACGCCGTTCGACCGTGAGGACATCTACTCCCTCGCCTCGTCCCTCGACGACATCATGGACTTCATGGAGGAGGCCGTCGACCTGGTCGTCCTCTACAACATCGAGGAACTGCCCAAGGGCGTCGAGCAGCAGATCGAGGTCCTCGCCCGGGCGGCGGAGCTGACCGCCGAGGCGATGCCGAACCTGCGGACGATGGACAACCTCACGGAGTACTGGATCGAGGTCAACCGTCTGGAGAACCAGGCCGACCAGATCCACCGCAAGCTGCTCGCCCACCTCTTCAACGGCAAGTACGACGCCATCGAGGTGCTCAAGCTGAAGCAGGTCGTGGATGTGCTGGAAGAGGCGGCCGACGCCTTCGAGCACGTGGCGAACACCGTGGAGACCATCGCGGTCAAGGAGTCCTGAGGCTTCGTGGACACCTTCGCCCTGATCGTGACCATCGGCGTCGCGCTCGGTTTCACGTATACGAACGGCTTCCACGACTCGGCCAACGCGATCGCCACCTCGGTGTCGACGCGGGCGCTGACCCCGCGGGCGGCCCTCGCGATGGCGGCGGTCATGAACCTCGCCGGTGCCTTCATGGGCAGCGGCGTCGCCAAGACGGTCAGCGAGGGCCTGATCGAGACGCCGCACGGCGACAAGGGGATGGGCATCCTCTTCGCCGCGCTGGTCGGAGCGATCATCTGGAACCTCGTCACCTGGTATTTCGGTCTTCCGTCGTCCTCCTCGCACGCCCTGTTCGGCGGCATGGTGGGCGCGGCGCTGGCCGGCGGCACCGAGGTGATCTGGGGCGGCGTCCTCGACAAGGTCGTCATCCCGATGTTCATCTCGCCGGTCGTCGGCCTCGTCGCCGGTTACCTGGTGATGTGCGCGATCCTGTGGATGTTCCGCCGGGCCAACCCGCACAAGGCCAAGCGCGGCTTCCGCATCGCGCAGACCGTGTCGGCGGCCGGCATGGCGCTCGGCCACGGCCTCCAGGACGCGCAGAAGACCATGGGCATCGT
Source organism: Streptomyces sp. NPDC058758 (assembly GCF_042746075.1). Classification (NCBI taxonomy): domain Bacteria; kingdom Bacillati; phylum Actinomycetota; class Actinomycetes; order Kitasatosporales; family Streptomycetaceae; genus Streptomyces; species Streptomyces sp. NPDC058758. The sequence goes on from NZ_JBHYPS010000015.1 coordinate 17,219, forward strand.
GGTGATGGCCCTGGTCATCGCCGACGTGCAGCAGCAGGGCGACGAGATCCCGGTCTGGGTCAAGATCGCCTGTGCCGTGATGCTCTCGCTCGGTACGTACGCGGGCGGCTGGCGCATCATGCGGACCCTCGGCCGCAAGATCATCGAGCTGGACCCGCCGCAGGGCTTCGCGGCGGAGACCACCGGCGCGTCGATCATGTTCGGCTCGGCGTTCCTGTTCCACGCGCCGATCTCCACCACCCACGTCATCACCTCGGCGATCATGGGCGTCGGCGCGACGAAGCGGGTGAACGCGGTCCGCTGGGGCGTCGCGAAGAACATCATCCTGGGCTGGTTCATCACGATGCCAGCGGCGGCGATCGTCGCGGCGCTGAGCTTCTACGTGGTGCAGCTCTTCTTCGGCTGACGGCCGCCTCCACCCCGGTCCCGCCGGGGGTCCGGGGGTCGTCCCCCGGGGGATGCGGTATCACGATGCCGGCGGCGGCGATCGTCGCGGCGCTGAGCTTCTACGTGGTGCAGCTCTTCTTCGGCTGACGGCCGGCGGTCGCGGGAAAGTGGTCGGGCCCGGCTCCCCTGGGGGGGAGCCGGGCCCTTCGTCTTGCGGTGGCACCGCCATGCAGCACCGCAGACGTTCTTTATCCGAAGCGGCCGGAGATGTAGTCCTCGGTCGCCTGGACGCTCGGGTTGGAGAAGATGCGCTCGGTGTCGTCCAGCTCGATGAGCTTGCCGGGCTGGCCGACCGCCGCCAGGTTGAAGAAGGCGGTGCGGTCCGAGACGCGGGCGGCCTGCTGCATGTTGTGCGTCACGATGACGATCGTGAAGCGCTCCTTCAGCTCGCCGATCAGGTCCTCGATCGCGAGGGTGGAGATCGGGTCGAGGGCCGAGCAGGGCTCGTCCATGAGCAGCACGTCCGGCTCGACCGCGATGGCGCGGGCGATGCACAGGCGCTGCTGCTGGCCGCCGGAGAGGCCGGAGCCCGGCTTGTTGAGGCGGTCCTTGACCTCGTTCCACAGGTTGGCGCCCTTGAGGGAGCGCTCCACGATCTCGGCCAGCTCGGCCTTCTTGTACGAGCCGTTCAGCCGCAGGCCCGCCGCCACGTTGTCGAAGATCGACATGGTGGGGAAGGGGTTGGGGCGCTGGAAGACCATGCCGACGGTGCGGCGGACGGCGACCGGGTCGACGCCGGAGCCGTACAGGTTCTCGTCGTCCAGCATCACCTTGCCCTCGACGCGGCCGCCGGGGGTGACCTCGTGCATGCGGTTCAGGGTGCGCAGGAAGGTGGACTTGCCGCAGCCGGAGGGGCCGATGAAGGCCGTCACCGAGCGGGGCTCGACGGTCATCGAGATGTCGTCGATCGCCTTGTGGTTGCCGTAGTAGGCGGAGAGGCCGCTGACGTCGATTCGCTTGGCCATATCAATTCACTTCCAGTCGCCGCGGTCAGCGGCCGGTCTTCGGGGCCTTCCAGCGGGCGATGCCGCGGGCCACCAGGTTGAGGATCATGACGAAGGCGATCAGGACGAGCGCGGCGGCCCAGGCGCGGGCCACGGCGGCGTCGGTGCCGACCGCGTACTGCTCGTACACGTAGAGCGGCAGGGAGGACTGGGCGCCTTCGAAGGGGTTCGGGTTGATGAGCTTCGTACCGAACACGAGGAGCAGCACGGGGGCCGTCTCACCGGTGATGCGGGCGACCGCGAGCATGACGCCCGTGGTGATGCCGCCGATCGCGGTGGGGAGGACCACCTTCAGGATCGTGCGCCACTTGGGGACGCCGAGGGCGAGGGAGGCCTCGCGGAGCTCGTTCGGGACGAGCTTGAGCATCTCCTCGGTGGAGCGGACGACGACCGGCATCATCAGGATGGCGAGGGCCATCGCGCCCGCGAAACCGGAGGGGCCGAAGCCCAGCATCAGGGTCCACGTGGAGAGGATGAAGAGGCCGGCGACGATCGACGGGATGCCCGTCATCACGTCGACGAAGAAGGTGACCGCCTTGGCGAGCTTCCCGGTGCCGTACTCGACCAGGTAGACCGCGGTGAGCAGGCCGATCGGGGCGGCGATCAGGGTCGCGATGCCGACCTGCTCGAGGGTGCCGAGGAGGGCGTGGTAGACGCCGCCGCCGGCCTCGGCGTCGAGGACGCCGTTCATCGAGTGGGTGAGGAAGTACCCGTCGAGCACTTCCAGGCCCTTGCTCACCGTGACCCAGGCCAGGGAGACCAGCGGGATCACGGCGAGGACGAAGCAGACCCAGACGAGGCTGGTGGCGACGCGGTCCTTGGCCTGGCGGGCGCCCTCCACCTTGGTGGTGACGGCGAAGGTGATCAGGACGAAGAGGAGCGCGGAGACCAGGCCCCACTGCACCTTGCTGTGCCAGCCGGCGGCGAGGCCGATGCCGACGCCGGCGGCGACGGAGCCGGCCGCGACGGCGAGCGGGCTCCAGCGCGGGAGGCGGGCGTGGGAGAGGGGGCCGCGGGGCTTGGTGAACGCGACCGGGCGTTCCTGGACGGCGTGGCTCATGCGTTGGCCCCCGAGTACTCCTTGCGGCGGGCGATGATCCACCGGGCCGCGCCGTTGACCAGCAGGGTGATGACGAAGAGGACGAGGCCGGAGGCGATCAGCGCGTCGCGGCCGAACTCGTCGGCCTCGTTGAACTTGGCGGCGATGTTCTGGGCGAAGGTGCCGCCGCCCGGGTCGAGCAGGTGGCCCGAGAGGACGAAGCTCGGCGAGAGGACGACCGCTACGGCCATGGTCTCACCGAGTGCGCGGCCGAGGCCCAGCATGGAGGCGGAGATGATGCCGGAGCGGCCGAAGGGCAGGACGGCCATGCGGATGACCTCCCAGCGCGTGGCGCCGAGGGCGAGGGCGGCCTCCTCGTGCATCTTCGGGGCCTGGAGGAAGACCTCGCGGGTCACGTTGGTGATGATCGGGAGGATCATGATCGCCAGCAGGATGCCCACGGTGAAGAGGTTGCGGGCGACGCCGTCGGCGGACTTGTCGAAGATGTACGTCCAGCCGAGGTACTGGTCGAGCCACTGGTTGAGGCCGTCCAGGTACGGGACGAGGAAGATCGCGCCCCAGAGGCCGTAGATGATGCTGGGCACGGCGGCGAGCAGGTCGACGACGTAGGCGAGCGGCTTGGCCAGCTTGCGCGGCGCGTAGTGCGAGATGAAGAGCGCGATGCCGATCGCGACCGGCACGGCGATGACCATGGCGATGACCGAGGAGACGATCGTGCCGAAGGCCAGGACGGCGATGCCGAAGACCGGCGGGCTGCCGGCCGGGTTCCACTCGAAGGTGGTGAAGAAGTTGGCCTCGTCCTTCGAGACGGCGAGGACGGTCCGGTAGGTCAGGAAGACCGCGATCGCGGCCATGATGACGAGCAGGGTGATGCCGGAGCCCTTGGAGAGGCCGCTGAAGATGCGGTCCCCGGGGCGGGCAGCGCTCCGGGCGCGCCTGCTCCTGTTCTTCTCTACGGCGGGTGGTGTGGTGGTAACCATCGGTTTCTCCGGTCTGCGGAGCCGTACGGCCGTACGGCTCCTGGCGGCGGTGCACCGGATGCCGGGGGCGGCCTCCTCCACGGGAGGTGGGGGGCCGCCCCCGGCCGGGGGTCAGGACAGGGTCGGGACGATCGCGCGGACCTTGGCCGCGATCTCGGCCGGGAGCGGGGCGTAGCCGGCGTCGGCGAGGACCTTCTGGCCCTCGTCGCTGACGGTGTAGTTGAGGAACGCCTTCAGGGTCGGCAGGGTCTCCGCCTTGTTGCCCTTGTCGCAGGCGATCTCGTAGGTGACGAGGGTGAGCGGGTAGGCGCCCTCGGCCTTGGTGGCGTAGTCGAGGGAGAGGGCCACGTCGTTGCCGGTGCCCTTGACCTTGGCGGCGGCGATGGCCTTGGAGGCGTTCTCCGAGGTGGCGGCGACCGGGGCGGAGGCGCCGGTGTTGAGGCTGACCGTGGAGATCTTGTTGGAGGTGGCGTACGAGAGCTCGAAGTAGCCGATGGAGCCCTCGGCGCCCTTGACGGCCTGGGCGACGCCGGAGGAGCCGTTGGCGGCCTGGCCGTCGGGGGCGGGCCACGACTTGCTCTTCGGGTCGTACTTCCAGTCGGCCGGGGCGGCGGTCGAGAGGTACTTGCCCAGGTTCTGGGTGGTGCCGGACTCGTCCGAGCGGTGGAAGGCCTGGATGGTGGAGTCGGGAAGCTTGGCGCCCGGGTTCAGCTTGGCGATCGCCGGGTCGTTCCACTTGGTGATCTTGACGTCGAAGATCTTGGCGAGGGTGGGGGCGTCCAGGACCAGGTTGTCCACGCCCTCCAGCTTGTAGCCGATGGCGATGGGGCCGCCGACCATGGGCAGGTTGATGCCCGTGCCGCCCTTGCAGATCTTCTTCGACTCGGCGACCTCTTCGTCCTTCAGGGCGGAGTCGGAGCCCGCGAAGGCGACCTGGCCCTGGTTGAACTTGGTGATGCCGCCGCCGGAGCCGATGGCCTGGTAGTTGACCTCGACGCCCTCACACGCGGCCTGGAAGTTCTTGACCCACAGGTCCATCGCGCCCTTCTGCGCGCTGGAGCCCGCGGCGAGCAGCTGGCCCTTGGCGCCGTCGCACTTGATGTTCGACGCGGCGGCCGACGTCTTCTCGCCGCCCTTGGTGGGCTCGTTGTTGTCGTCGGAGCCACACGCCGACAGGACGAGCGCACCGGAGACGACGAGGGCACCGATCGCGGAGGCGCGAAGCCCGTTCTTGCGCGAAAGCTTCACTTTCGGGGGTTCCTTCCAGAGGCCGCCGTGTTTCGGACCGGGTGTCCGTCGCTTCGAGGGCGGCGCGTGTCGGGTTGTCGGGTGCATCGTCAGGCTCCGTGCACCGCGTAAGGCCGAAATTAGGCAGATCAGGTGAAGCCGCCAGCCGTGGAGAGTGAACGCGAGGTGAACCGTGCCGTAAGCCACGGTGCGGCCCGGCACGGGGTGCCGTCACGGAGCGTCGCACCGTGCCCGGACGTCACCCGCCGGCCGGCGCCCGGGGGCACGGCCGGGTCGGGGCCTAGGAGGCGTCGCGCGGCCGTCGGGACGGGGGCGGGGCGGTCGCCAGGAAGTCGTCGAGCAGCTCGCGGTCGCGCGGCCGGGTCAGGCGGGTGCGGGCCGCCGCCGGCGGCAGCCAGAGGAGCCGGTCGATCTCCCGGCCGGGCACGAAGGTCCCGCCGAGGGCGCGGGCCGCCCAGTAGTCGACCTCCTTGGGGCGGCCCTCGACCTGATAGCGCACGGTGGGCAGCCGGGCCCCCAGCTCGCAGCGCTGCCCGGTCTCCTCCCTGACCTCGCGCAGCGCGCACGCCTCGGCGCCCTCGCCGCGCTTCCGCTTCCCCTTCGGGTGCGACCAGTCGTCCCATTTCGGCCGGTGGACCAGCGCGATCTCGATGCCGTGGCCGGACGGCGACGGGCGCCACAGGACGCAGCCCGCCGCCAGCACCGGTTCCGGGGAGCTCATGGGACGGGGACGGCGGCCGTGTGCCAGGCGCGCTGGAAGGCGAAGCGGGCGGCTTCGACCTCGTGGCGCTGGTCGGCGTGGAGGACGCCGAGGGCGTAGGCGGTGGCCGGCGCGATGCGGGGGGTGCGGGCCGCGCCCGCGGCGGCCGCGGCGGCCTCCGCGGCGTCGCGGTGGCGGTCGAGGGCCCGGGCCGCCTCGTACAGCGACGGGTCGGGGGCGGCGCCGAGGGCGGTCACCTCGGTGGCGTACCGGTGCAGCCGCAGCAGCAGCCGGGTGTGGTGCCAGGGGGCGTCCTGGTTCTCGCCGGCGGCCAGGGCCAGCGCCTCCGCGTTGTACGGGTGCGCGGCCCGGGTCAGCGGCAGCGCCTCGACCGCGTCGAGGAGGCGGCGGCGGGCGACCGAGGCGGAGGCGTCGAGGACCTCCGGGGCGGGGGCCGCGCCCGCTGGCCCGAGCGGCACCTCGGAGGCGAGCAGGGCGACCGAGTCGGCCAGCGCGTGGAAGCGCGAGGAGCCGAGGGCCTGGAGGGCGGCGGAGTGGGCGCGGGTCCTGGCGAGGGTGAGCTGCCGTTCCAGGAGGGCGCCGGCCCGGGCGGCGCCGACGGCGAGGCCGGCGCCCTCCGAGCCGCGGGCGGCCGGCACCGGGCCGCTGCCGCCGGCCAGCCGGTTCAGCGCGTCCATGAGCCGGACGAGCCGCGAGGTGCACGCCTGCTCCAGGGCGAGGGTGCCGGAGAGCCAGGCCAGCTCGGTCCTGAGCTGGTCGGCCCAGGCGGCGTCGAGCAGCGGCCGGTAGGTGTGCAGGCTTCCGCTGATGCGGCGGGCGGCGGCCCGCAGCGTGCCGGCGGCCTCCTCCGCTCCGGCCGTGTCCGCGCCGCTCTCGCCGTGCTGCCGCAGGCCGCGGAGGAAGTCCGCGGCCCGTGCGTGCAGGTAGGGGGCCAGCACCTCGCCCGCGGTCGCGTCCTCGGGGGAGCGGGGGGACTGCGTGGGGTCAGGGTTGTGCACGCCGGCGCCTCCGCGCGTCGATGAGCATCTCCTGCACGTGCCGCAGCGGCTTGCCCTCGGGATCGGTCGCGTGGCGCGTCCAGTTCCCGTCCGGGCCGAGGTGCCAGGAGGAGGTGGTGTCGGACATCCCGGTCTCCAGGAGCCGGGTGAGGGCCGCCCGGTGGGCGGGGTCGGAGACCCGGACCAGGGCCTCGATGCGGCGGTCCAGGTTGCGGTGCATCATGTCGGCGCTGCCGAACCAGACCTCGGGCTCGCCGCCGTTGCCGAAGGCGAAGACCCGGGAGTGCTCCAGGAAGCGGCCGAGGACCGAGCGGACCCGGATGTTCTCGGAGAGGCCGGGGACGCCGGGCCGCACGGCGCAGATGCCGCGGACCCAGATGTCGACCGGGACGCCCGCCCGGGAGGCCCGGTAGCAGGCGTCGATGACGGCCTCGTCGACCATCGAGTTGACCTTGATCTTCACGTACGCGGGCCGGCCCGCCCGGTGGTGGGCGATCTCCTTGGTGATCCGCGAGACCAGCCCGTCGCGCAGCGACTTCGGGGCCGTGAGCAGCCGCCGGTAGGTCTCGCGGCGGGAGTAGCCGGAGAGCCGGTTGAAGAGGTCGGAGAGGTCCGCGCCGACCTGGGGGTCGGCGGTGAGCAGGCCGAGGTCCTCGTAGAGCCGGGCCGTCTTCGGGTGGTAGTTGCCGGTGCCGACGTGTGAGTACCGGCGCAGCAGCTCGCCCTCCTGACGCACCACCAGCGACAGCTTGCAGTGCGTCTTGAGGCCGACCAGGCCGTAGACGACGTGGCAGCCGGCCTCCTCCAGCTTCCGCGCCCACTTGATGTTGGCCTGCTCGTCGAAGCGGGCCTTGATCTCGACGAGGACGAGGACCTGCTTGCCGGACTCGGCCGCGTCGATCAGCGCGTCGACGATCGGGGAGTCGCCGGAGGTCCGGTACAGCGTCTGCTTGATCGCCAGGACGTCCGGGTCGGCCGCCGCCTGCTCCAGGAACGCCTGGACGGAGGTGGAGAAGGAGTCGTACGGGTGGTGCAGGAGCACGTCCCGCTCGCGCATCGCCGCGAAGACGTCGGGCGCGGACGCGGACTCCACCTCGGCGAGGTCCCGGTGGGTGCCGGCGACGAACTTCGGGTACTTGAGCTCGGGCCGGTCCTGCGAGGCGATCCCGAACAGTCCGGTGAGGTCGAGCGGGCCGGGCAGCGGGTAGACCTCGGCGTCGGAGACCTTCAGCTCGCGGACCAGCAGGTCGAGCACGTACGGGTCGATGGACTCCTCGACCTCCAGGCGGACCGGCGGGCCGAAGCGGCGCCGCATGAGCTCCTTCTCCAGGGCCTGGAGCAGGTTCTCGGCGTCGTCCTCCTCGACCTCCAGGTCCTCGTTCCTGGTCACCCGGAACATGTGGTGCGCCAGCACCTCCATGCCCGGGAACAGCTCCTCCAGGTGCGCCGCGATGACGTCCTCCAGCGGCACGTACCGCTGCGGGGAGGCCTCCAGGAAGCGGGAGAGCAGCGGCGGCACCTTGACGCGCGCGAAGTGGCGGTGGCCGCTGACCGGATTGCGCACGACCACGGCCAGGTTGAGGCTGAGGCCGGAGATGTACGGGAAGGGGTGCGCGGGGTCCACGGCGAGCGGCGTCAGCACCGGGAAGACCTGCTGCCGGAAGAGCGTGAAGAGCCGGGCCTGCTCCTTCTCGGTCAGCTCCGGCCAGCGGATGAGGTGGATGCCCTCGTCGGCCAGGGCCGGGGCGACGTCCTGCTGGTAGCAGGCGGCGTGCCGGGCCATCAGCTCGCGCGAACGGGTCCAGATCAGGTCGAGGACCTCGCGGGGCTGGAGGCCGGAGGCGGAGCGGGTGGCGACGCCGGTGGCGATGCGGCGCTTGAGGCCGGCGACCCGGACCATGAAGAACTCGTCCAGGTTCGACGCGAAGATCGCGAGGAAGTTCGCCCGTTCGAGGAGGGGGGTCGTGGGGTCCTCGGCGAGTTCCAGGACCCGCTCGTTGAAGGCGAGCCAGCTGCGCTCGCGGTCCAGGAAGCGGCCCTGCGGCAGCTCTCCGGAGGAGTCGTCGTCGCCGTCGTACGCGTCGATCTCGGCGTCGAGGCCGGCGTCGAAGGCGCCGCCCTCGGCCTCGGGGGCGGTGTGCGGGCGGTGCGCCGCTATGGAACCCAGGGACGGCTGCGGGGACGCGGTGGCGGAGGTCTGGACCGGGACCTCGGCGGGCTGCTGGCTCATGGACCCATTCTTCCGCGCGAAGGGGTCCTCGGGCGCGTCGGAGCGGGCCGTGGGGGAGGGCAGTCTCCCCTTGGGAAGTCTTCCGGCGGGGAACCCCCCGCCGGACGTGATCACGGATCGCTTCATTGCGTGAGCGTCGCAAGCGCGTCTGAATGCCCGGTAACGACGACATGTCGTACGGGAATCGGGGGCGGGGCCTGTCACGGCCCCCGCCCCCCATTTTCACCCGTCCGGGTGAGGCCCGGCGACGGGGGCCGTCACCGGGGGTGCCGGGCCCGCAGGACGCGGAAGGCGGCGAGGGCCGCGAGGGCGGCGAGGGCGAGGACGATGCCGGTCTCGATGAGCTGGGTGGGCCAGAAGTGGGCGTAGGGGTGGAAGTCGGTGTACTGGGTGGTGACGTCGTGCTGCGCGTAGCACTGTTGCTCCACCTTTTCCCACAGTTTCGCGTCGGTGTCGGTACCGGGCGTCTCGTTCACCTGACTCCAGCAGATCAGCGGGCTGAAGGGGGCGCCCGAGGAGGTGAGCAGGCCGCTGTCCATGTGGAGGTGATCGATGCCGAGCCCGGGGTGTGAGCCGAGGGGGCTGGTGACCCTCTCCGTCGGCAGGATCGACCAGCGGTACGAGTTGAAGGCGACCAGCACCGAGCCCATGACGAGCCCGGCGGCGGCCATGGCGGGCAGGGTCCGGCGGACGAGCTGGCCGACGAGGGCGCCGACGGCGACGGCGGCGAGGACGTAGGCGAAGGCGGTGATGCCGGTCGCCGTGTAGGTCGTCTGGTGGCCCCAGTGGTAGTCCCAGCCCTCCCGCACGCCGAGCCGGCCGAACCAGAAGATGCCCATCACGGCGAGCGTGGCGAGCACCCCGACGGTCACCGAGACCGTGAGCTTGGAGCGGAGCCATGTGGCCGGGGTGACCGACTGGGTGAGGGAGAGCTGGTACGTCCCCGACTCGTACTCGCGCGCCACCATCGGGCCCGCGACCACGGCGGCGACGAAGCCCGGAAGTACGATCGCGGCGAAGCCGACGTACTCGAGGGTCGAGCGGAGCTTCAGGTACGCGTCGTTCTCGCCGGAACCGATCCAGGTGCCGTTCTGGACGGGGAGCGGGTACTGCGCGACCCAGATCCGCATCCCGGCGATCACGGCGAAGGCCAGCACCGCCAGTGCGCCCGCCAGCCACAGCGTCCGCCGGTACTGACGGACGGTCACCCACGCGGGGCCCTTGAGTGCGGGGGTGCTCACGCGGCGGCTCCTTCGGGGTGGCGGAGGTGGGCGAGGAGGAGTTCCTCCAGGGAGGGTGCCGCGGTTTCCCAGGGGCCTTCGACGGGGCCCTCCCTCCGTATCAGCGCGGTGAGCTGACGCCCCGTCGTGCGGGAGTCGACCACCGTGTGCGGGGCGAGGTCGGCGACGGGGCCGCGCAGCAGGGTGTGCGCGGAGAGCAGGTCGTCGACGGCGCCGTCGAGGCGGACGCGGCCGCCGGCGAGCAGCATCAGGTGGTCGCAGGAGCCTTCCAGCTCGGTGAGGATGTGCGACGACATCACGACCGTGGTGCCGCGCTCGGCCGCGTCCGACATCAGCAGGCCCATGAGCTGGTGGCGGGCGAGCGGGTCGAGGTCGGCCATCGGCTCGTCCAGGAGCAGGAGTTCCGCGCGCTTGCCGAGGGCGAGCGCGAGGGCGACGCGGGTGCGCTGGCCGCCGGAGAGGTGGTGGACGAGGGTGTCGGAGGAGAAGCCCCCGCCCTCGACGACCCGGAGCGCGGCGGCCTCGTCCCAGCGGCCGGGGTTGAGCTCGCGGCCCATGCGGAGGGTGTCGGCGACGGTGAGCCGGGGGTGGAGCGGCTTGGCCTGGGCGACGTAGGCGAGGTCCTCGCGGGCGGGGGCGGTGATCGTGCCCTCGGTGGGGCGCAGCAGCCCGGCGGCGAGGGCGAGCAGGGTGGACTTGCCGGCGCCGTTGGGGCCGACGAGGGCGCAGATCCGGCCGGCGGGGAGGGAGAACGCGCATTCCCGCAGGGCCCAGCCGCCCCTCCGGCCGCCGTACTTCTTGCCCAGGAGCTCGGCTCCCAAGGCGGTGGTCGTGCTCACTTTTCGTCGTCCCCCTCGAAGTGCTGCGTCAGTACGGCGGTGAAGAGTGCCTGCACGTCCTCGCGGTCCAGTCCTTCGGCGCGTGCGCGGCGGGCCCAGGCGTCGAGTTCGCCCCGGAGGGGGGAGTCGGCGGGGGCGGTGGTGCCGAGGGTGGCGCGGACGAAGGTGCCGAGGCCGCGGCGGGCCTCGACGAGGCCCTCGCGTTCGAGCTCGCGGTAGGCCTTGAGGACCGTGTTTGGGTTGATGGCCGTCGCCTCGACGACCTCGCGTGCGGTGGGCAGTCGGTCGCCCGGTTCCAGGAGGCCCATCCGGAGGGCCTGCTTCGTCTGCTGGACGATCTGGAGGTAGGTGGCGACGCCGCTGCGCCGGTCGATGCGGTACTCGACCACGTCCCTTCCACCACCCTTTCACTAATCAAGTAGTGAAAGGATGGTGGAAAGGAGGGGGCGGTGTCAACCGCCCCCTGGGGAACAGCCGTTGCCGGCGCCTCCGGTGTTACGACTCCGAGCGGTACATCAGGTCCACCTCGTGGGTCCGGAAGCCCAGGCCCTCGTAGACCCGCACCGCCGCCGTGTTGTCGGCGTCGACGTACAGCATCGCCGTCGGCAGCCCCTCCGCCGCCAGGTGCCGCAGGCCCGTCGCGGTGAGGGCCTTGCCGAGGCCGCCGCCCTGCGCCTGCGGCAGGATCCCGACCACGTACACCTCGCCGAGCCGTTCCTCGGCGTGGGTCTTGGTCCAGTGGAAGCCGACCAGGCGGCCGTCGGCGTCCTCGGCGAGGAAGAAGCCCTTGGGGTCGAACCACGGCTCCGCGATCCGGTCGTCCAGGTCCCGCTGGGTCAGCGAGCCCTGCTCCGGGTGGTGGGCGAAGGCGGCGGCGTTGACCGCGAGCCAGGCCGCGTCGTCCTGCCCGGGGACGAAGGTGCGGATCGTGACGCCCTCGGGGAGGACCGGCTCGGGGATGTCCAGGGGCGCCAGCGGGCGGCGCAGCTGGCGCAGTTCGCGGAAGAGGGTGAGGCCGAGGACCTGCGCGAGGTGCCGGGCGGAGGGCTTGCCGCCGTGCGCCCAGACCCGCAGCCGCTTGCCGGAGGCGGCGAGCAGCGCGGTGCCGAGGGCCCGGCCGTGGCCGCGGCCGCGCTGGTCGGGGTGGACGAGCAGCTCGGCGGCCGGGGCCTCGACGGGGTCGGTCTCCTCCAGCTGGGCGTAGCCGTAGAGGCGCGGGCCGACGGTGAGGAGGAAGTGCCGCACTCCCTCGCGCCGGCCGTGCCGGAGGTAGAGCCGGCCCTGTTCGGACACGGCGTGCACGCCGTCGGCGCGGTCCGCGGCCGCGAGCAGGTCCATGACCTCCTGGACCTGCGCGGGGCTGAGCTCGTCGTACGTCTGGATCTGCCGTCCCGGTTCGAGGGCCGGCGCCGCGTCGGAAGTCATGCACCGAGCCTACGGCGAACCCTCCGTCAGCCGGAGGCAACTGTCTTGTAACCAGCCACCCCCTGTTGCGCTACGCGCGTTGACTCTAGGCTGCGAGCGCAACACGGGGGAACGATCAAAGCCGCGAATCGGGGCAAGGGGAAAAGGGGACCACGGGAGAGATGGCAGTGAAGCGCAGCAAGAGCAAGGCCGGACGGCGCATTCTGGCCGCCGGCGCGGGGCTGGCGACGGTCGGGGCGCTCGTCGCCGCGATGCCGGCGGGTGCCTCGCCGGACGCGGCCGACGCCGCCGCGGGCGGGACGAACGGCAAGGGCTGGGGCCGGATGGTCGACGTCCAGCTGCTCTCCTTCAACGACCTGCACGGCAATCTGGAGCCGCCGGCCGGGTCCTCGGCGCGGCTCACCCGCCTCAAGCCGGACGGCTCGACCGAGACGATCAACAACGTCGGCGGCGCCGAGTACCTGGCCACGCACCTGGAGCAGGCCCGCGCGGGGCACCGGTACTCCATCACGGCCGCGGCCGGCGACATGATCGGCGCCTCGCCGCTGCTCTCCGGCCTCTTCCACGACGAGCCGACCGTCGAGGCGCTCAACGAGATGAAGCTCGACGTGAGCTCGGTGGGCAACCACGAGTTCGACGAGGGCGCGCGCGAGCTGAGCCGCATGCAGAACGGCGGCTGCCACCCGGTCGAGGGCTGTTTCGAGGAGGGCAAGACCTTCGAGGGGGCGAACTTCCCCTACCTCGCGGCCAACGTGACGGACGAGAAGAGCGGCAAGCCGCTGCTCGACCCGTACTTCATCTGGGAGAAGGACGGCGTCCGGATCGGCTTCATCGGCGTCACGCTGGAGGGCACGGCGAACATCGTCTCCGCCGAGGGCATCAAGGGCCTGAAGTTCGGCGACGAGGTCGAGACGATCAACAAGTACGCCAAGGTGCTGGAGCGCAAGGGCGTGAAGTCGATCGTCGCCCTGCTCCACGAGGGCGGCATGCCCGCCTCGGGCGCGTACAACTACGACTGCGACACCCCGGGGGCCGGCGCCGGCATCTCCGGTCCGATCGTCGACATCGCGAAGAACGTCACCCCGCAGGTCGACGCCCTGGTCACCGGCCACACCCACCAGGCGTACGCGTGCACGATCCCGGACCCGGCGGGCAAGCCGCGCACGGTGACGTCGGCGGCCTCCTTCGGCCGGCTCTACACCGACACGACGCTCACCTACGACCGCCGGACGAAGGACATCGTCCGCACCGCCGTCGCCTCCGCCAACCACGTCGTCACCCGTGACGTGGAGGAGCACGGGGCGATCCACGACCTGATCGAGCGCTGGAACGTCCTGGCGGCGCCGATCGCGAACCGTCCCGTCGGCCACATCGCCACCACCATCGAGAACCCCACCGACGCGGGCGTGTACGAGAAGCCGCTGGGCAACCTGATCGCCGACGCCCAGCTGGCGGGCATGGCGCCGGCCGACAAGGGCGGCGCCCAGCTCGCGCTGATGAACCCGGGTGGCGTCCGCGCGCCGCTGACCAAGCGGGACGACGGCGTGGTCACCTACCGCGACGCGTACACCGTCCAGCCGTTCACCAACATGATGACGGTGGTCGACCTGACCGGCGCCCAGCTCGTCACGGCGCTCCAGCAGCAGGTCAGCGGTGCCAACCTGGCGTCCCCGAAGATCCTCCAGGTGTCGGGGAACTTCACCTACACCCTGGACCTGACGAAGGCGGGCGCCGACCGGATCGTGGTCGACTCGGTGCGGCTGAACGGTGAGCCGATCGACCCGTCGAAGAGCTACCGGGTCGCGATGAACGAGTTCCTCACGGGCGGCGGCGACGGCTTCCCGGTCCTCGCCGCCGGCGCGAACAAGCTGGTCGGCGCGTCGGACCTCGACGTCTTCATCGCCTACCTGACGGCCAACTCCTCGGCCGCCGAGCCGCTCAAGGCCCCGGCGACCGACCGCATCAAGATCGTCAAGTAACACCGGCGGTCCCCCGAGGGGGCCGTCCCTCCGCCGCCCCTCCACCGGCCTTCCGGCCGGTGGAGGGGCGGCCCCTCTTCCGCTTCGGGCGGCCCCCTGGCGCGCTTTGACGCGGACCTGTCATTATCCGGCCCATGGAGCGACGACGCTTTCTCACCGGGGCCCTCGGGGCCGGAGCCGCACTGCTCGCGGGGGCGCCCGCGGCGCGGGCCGCGGCCGTGGACACGCGCGCGTGGATGGCCGCCCACGGGGACGGGACCGCGCTCGCGCGGCTCACGATCCCCGGGACGCACGACTCCGGGGCCCGGTTCGGCGGTCCCTGGAGCGAGTGCCAGAACACCACCGTCGCCCAGCAGCTCGACAGCGGGGTCCGGTTCCTGGACGTGCGGTGCCGGGTCACCGGCGGGTCCTTCGCGATCCACCACGGGGCCTCGTACCAGAACGCGATGTTCGGCGACATCCTCGTCGCCTGCCGCGACTTCCTCGCCGCCCACCCCTCCGAGACCGTCCTCATGCGGGTCAAGCAGGAGTACTCCGAGGAGTCCGACGCCACCTTCCGCGCCGTCTTCGACGACTACCTCGACCGGCGCGGCTGGCGCTCCCTCTTCCGGATCGGGGACGCCCTCCCGCTCCTCGGCGAGGCGCGGGGCCGGGTCGTCCTGCTCGCCGACAACGGCGGCCTGCCCGGGCTGCGCTGGGCCGACTCCCGGCACTTCGCCGTCCAGGACGACTGGAACGCGCTCCCCGACGCCAAGTACCCCAAGATCCAGGCCCACTTCCGCGCGGCCGTCGACCGGCCCGGCCCGCTGTACGTGAACTTCGTCAGCACCTCCGCCTACCTGCCGCCCCGCTGGAACTCCGACCGGCTCAACCCCTGGGTCCACGGCTTCCTCGACGGTGCCGAGCTGGCCGGCCGCACCGGACTCGGCATCGTCCCCCTCGACTTCCCCGCCACCCGCGCCGGGCTCGTCGAGGCGCTGCTGCGGCACAACTGAGCCGGCCCGGCAATTCGCCTGCGCCCCCGCCGCCCCCGTACGACCATGTCCGCATGGAGACCAGCGACACGGACGTGCGGCGGTGGACGACCTCCACCGTCCACACCGACATGTGGGCCGACCCCGACGACGACCCCCGCGAGGGCGGCGGCCCGCCGGTGACCGACGAGCGCGGCGCGCTCCTCGACGCCCTGCGCCACTTCCGGCTCACCCTGCGGATGAAGTGCGAGGGCCTGGACGCCGGGCAGCTGGCCCGGCGCTCCGTCCCGCCCTCCACCATGTCCCTCCTCGGTCTGATCCGGCACATGGCCGAGGACGAACGCCACTTCCGCCGCCTCGCCGGCGAGGACTCCCCCCGGATCTACCGGACCCCGGACGACCGCGAGGCCGACTGGACCGGCGCCGTCGCCGACCCGGCCGTCGTCGAGGAGGCGTGGGCACGCTGGAAGGAGGAGGCCGGACTCACCGACCGGTTCCTCGCCGCCGCCCCCGACCTCGGCGCCCGCACGCCCGACGGCGGGCAGCTGCGCGAGCTGCTGACCATGCAGATCACCGAGTACGCCCGCCACTGCGGCCACGCCGACCTGCTCCGCGAGCGCGTCGACGGCCGCGTGGGCCAGTAGCGGCGGCTCCCCGGCACCTCAGCCCGCCGGCTCCGGCGGCGGGGTCGGGGCGCCCGGGAAGCGGAGGGTCGCGCGCGTGCCGCCGCCCGGCGCCGGGGAGAGCGTCGCCGAGCCGCCCGCCTGCTTCACCGTGCGGGCCACGATCGACAGCCCCAGGCCGGAGCCGGGCAGGCTGCGGGCCGAGGGGGAGCGCCAGAAGCGGTCGAAGACGTGGGGGAGTTCGTCGGGGGCGATGCCGGGGCCGTGGTCCCGCACCGTCAGCTCGCCGCGCATCAGCGTGACCTCGACCGTGCCGCGCGGGGGCGAGAACTTCACCGCGTTGTCGAGGACGTTGACCAGGGCCCGCTCCAGGGCCGCCGGTTCGGCGCGTACGTACCAGGGGGCCAGGTCCGTCGTGAAGGTCAGCTCCGGGCCGCGCAGCCGGGCGCGGTCCAGGGCGGCGCGCAGGACGGTGTGGAGCCCGACCACCTCCAGCGGCCCCGGGCGCACCGCGTCCGGGCGGGCCAGCTCCTGGAGGTCCCCGATGAGCGCGGCCAGCTCCGTCATCTGGGCCTTCACCGACGCCATCAGGGCCCGGCGGTCCTCCGGGGGGATCGCGCGGCCGGTCTCGTCGCTGCGGGCGAGGAGCTCGATGTTGGTGCGCAGGGAGGTGAGCGGGGTGCGCAGCTCGTGCCCGGCGTCCGCGATGAGCCGGGCCTGCCGGTCCCGGGAGCTCTCCAGCGCGGCCGTCATCTGGTTGAAGGCGCGCGACAGGCGGGCGATCTCGTCCTCGCCCTCGTCCGGGATCCGCACCGTCAGGTCCTCGGTCGCCGCCATGTGCTCGACCGCTCCGGTCAGCCGGTTCACCGGTTCGAGGCCGGTCCTGGCCACCCACAGGCCGGCGGCGCCGGCACCGACCACCCCGATGCCGGAGACCAGCAGCAGCACCCAGCCGAGGGTGGAGAGCGCGTTGTCGATCTCGGCGAGCGGGCGGGCCACGGACACGGCGAGGCCGGGCGGCCCCCCCTGCTGCGGGTAGGTGGAGACGCGCATCTCGCGCCCGTCGGCGTCCTTCACCGTGTGCAGGGCGTACGCGAGCGTGCCCCGGGCCACCGCCAGGTCGGCCGTCCCGGCGGGGAGCGCCGCCTCGCCGGAGGTGCAGACGCTGCCGGCCGCGTCGACGAGCTGGACGGTGTACCCGCCGACCGGCGGCGGGTCCTCGCCCTGCTGGCACATCCTGAGCATGCTCGCCACCGCCCCCCGGTCCAGCCGGGTGTTCCGCAGCGCGGAGTCCATCTCGCCCTCCAGCTGCGCCCGCGTGACGAACCAGCAGGCGGCGGAGACGGCGGCGACGGCGACGGCGACCGCGAAGGCGGTGAGCAGCGCGAGGCGCGAGCGCAGCGGCCGGGAGCGGAACCAGGCCAGGGGGGTGCGGGGCCGCGTCACTCGGTGCCGCCTCCGCCGCGGAGCACGTACCCGACGCCGCGCACCGTGTGGACGAGGCGCGGTTCGCCGCCGGCCTCCGTCTTGCGCCGCAGGTACATCACGTACACGTCGAGCGAGTTCGAGCTGGGCTCGAAGTCGAAGCCCCAGACGGCCTTGAGGATCTGCTCGCGGGTGAGGACCTGCCGGGGGTGGGCGAGGAACATCTCCAGGAGGGTGTACTCGGTGCGGGTCAGCTCGACGGGCCGCCCGGCGCGGGTCACCTCGCGGGTCGCCAGGTCCATCCGCAGGTCCTCGAAGGAGAGCACGTCCTCCGGCTCGGCGGCGGCCGCGGTCGGGGCCGCGTAGGAGCTGCGGCGCAGCAGGGCGCGGATGCGGGCGAAGAGCTCGTCCAGCTCGAAGGGCTTCACGAGGTAGTCGTCGGCGCCCGCGTCGAGGCCGGTGACGCGGTCGCCGACGGTGTCGCGGGCGGTGAGCATCAGGATGGGCACGGTCGAGCCGGCGGCCCGGATCCGGCGGGCCGCCGTGAGGCCGTCCATGCGGGGCATCTGCACGTCGAGGACGACGAGGTCGGGGGCGTACGCCTCCATGGCGGCGAGCGCGTCGACGCCGTCGACGGCCTCCCGCGTCGCGTACCCCTCGAAGGCGAGGGAGCGGCGCAGGGCCTCCCGGACGGCGGGTTCGTCGTCGACGATGAGGATGCGTTCGGATGTGTCGGGCTGCCCGCTGCTCATGGGGTCAGCGTCCCATGCGTTCAGCTCCGGCCGCCGGAGCGGAGGGCGTCCAGGTCGGCCTTGAGGGTGTTCACCGGGATGGCGAATCCGAGGCCGACGCTGCCGGCGGTGGAACCGCTCGAAGAACTGGGCGAATACATGGCCGAATTGATCCCGATGATCTCGCCGTTCATATTGATCAGCGCGCCGCCGGAATTCCCGGGGTTGAGCGAGGCGTCGGTCTGGAGCGCCTTGTACGTGGTCTTCGAGGAGCCGGTGTCGCCGTTGAACTGCTGCCCGCCGAATTCGAACGGCCAGCCCTGTCGCGGGTCCCACTGCTGCCGGCCCTGGTCGTTCCCGGTGCCCTCGTCGTCCTTGGCGACCGTGACGTCCCGGTCGAGGGCGGAGACGATGCCGCTGGTGACGGTGCCGGTGAGGCCCTCGGGGGAGCCGATGGCGACGACCTCGTCGCCGACCCTCACCTTGGACGAGTCGCCGAGGGTGGCGGCCTTGAGGCCCGAGGCGTCCGCGAGCTTGATGAGGGCGAGGTCCTTGTCGGGGTCCTTGCCGACGACCTCGGCCCGGTAGGTCTTGCCGTCGCTGGTCCGCACGGTGATCTCGGAGGCGCCGGAGATCACGTGGTTGTTGGTGACGATCTCGCCGTCGCCGGTGATGATCACGCCGGAGCCGGTGGACCCGCCGGAGGCGGAGCTCGCGGAGATCTCCACGATGGAGGGGGAGACGGCCGCGGCGACCCCGGCGACGGTGCCGGTGCTGCTCGCGGAGACGTTGGTGCCGCTCACCGCGGAGGAGGCGGTGGTGGTGGCGGCAGGGGAGTCCGCGGTCAGCTGCTGCACCAGGGTCGCGGTGCCGCCGCCGATGGCCGCCGCCGCGATGGCCACGGCCGCCATCAGGCCGACGCCGCGCTTGGCGCGCCGCCGGGAGGCGGGCCCGGCGGACACCGGGCCGGCCGCCGCGTACGCCGGCTCGGCCGGCGGAGGGGTGAAGCCGCCGCCACCGGACCCGGACGGCCACACGGTGGTGCCCGGCTCGGTGGTGATCGGCCGCGTCGGCTCGTAGGGCGGGCGCGGCGGGTAGTACGGCTGCTGGGGCTGCGTGTGGTCCGTCATGCCGATGACTCTCGGCCCGGGAGATGAGAACCGTCTGAGGACCGGCTGAGAAGCCCGACAGAACCCTGTATGCCCGAAATAAAGAGCCCGGGGGCGGGGGCTCGGGGCAGGGGTCCGGGCTGGGGCACGGGCAGGGGCCCGGGGCAAAGACCCGAGACGGAGAGCCCGGACGAAGAGCCCGGACGAAGAGCCCGAGACGGAGACCGGCCGTCGCCGGCCCGTCCCGGGGTGCCCGGGCGGGCCCGCGCGGGGGGTCAGCGGCAGCCGCAGGAGCGGCGGACGACCAGGGCCGAGGGGAACTGCTTGACCCGCTCGCGGCGGGAGCCGTTGACGCGGACCGCGTCGTCGAGGACGAGGTCGACGGCGGCCCGGGCCATCGCCGGACGGTCGGAGAAGACGGTGGTCAGCGGCGGGTCGGTGAGCGCCGCCTCCTTCACGTCGTCGAAGCCCGCCACCGCCAGCTCGGTCGGCACGTCGATGCGCAGCTCGCGGGCGGCCCGCAGCACGCCGAAGGCCTGGTCGTCGGTGGAGCAGAAGATGGCCGGCGGCCGGTCCGGGCCGGCCAGCAGCTTCAGGGCCACCTGGTAGGCGTCGTAGCGGTTGTACGGGGCCTCGAAGAGCCGGCCCTCGGTCGACCGGCCGGCCTCCTGCATGGCGCGCCGCCAGCCCTCGACGTGGTCCGCGACGGGGTCGCCGACGGCCGGGGTGTTGGGGACGCCGCCGAGGCAGGCCACGTACGGGTGGCCGTGTTCCAGGAGGTGGCGGGTGGCGAGCTGGGCGCCGCCGATGTCGTCGGTGACGACGGCGACGTCGTCGATCGCCTCGGGCCGCTCGTGCAGCAGCACCACGCGCGCGTCCCAGGCCTCGATCTCGCTCGCGGCCTGCTCGCTCATGCCCTGGCTGACCAGGATCAGCCCGGAGACCCGCATGCCGAGGAAGGCCCGCAGGTAGTGGATCTCGCGCTCGGTGCGGTAGTCGGAGTTGCCGACCAGGACCATCTTCCCGCGCTCGGCGGCGGCCTGCTCGACCGCGTGCGCCATCTCCGCGAAGAAGGGCTGGCGCGCGTCCGGGACGATCATGCCTATGAGGTCGGTGCGGCGGGACGCCATCGCCTGGGCCACCCGGTCGGGCCGGTAGCCCAGCTCCTTGATGGCGGCGAGGACACGCTCGCGCGTGGCCGGGGCGACCGGCCGGGGTCCGTTGTTGATGACGTAACTCACGACCGCGGTCGAAGTACCCGCCAGTCGCGCTACGTCATCCCGCGTCACCTTGGCCACGCGCGGAAGTCTACGCGGGGTGACCTACCTACCGGCAGGTCGCGTTGTGGCGTACGCCACGTTACCGTCCCCCTAACGGGTGGTGTCGGCCGTGGCGCCCTTGACTCCGGCGCCGGAACGGGCCCCTCCACGGGCGTCCTGTCCCGCTTCCTCCCCGTTCGTCCCGCCGGGCTCCTCGGCCGCCGTCTTCGCCTCCTTGGCACGGGCCTCCTCGGCGGCCCGCTCCACCTTCTCGGGCGTGACGAAGCGGTATCCCACGTTGCGGACGGTGCCGATCAGCGACTCGTGCTCCGGGCCCAGCTTCGCGCGCAGCCGCCGCACGTGGACGTCGACCGTGCGGGTGCCGCCGAAGTAGTCGTACCCCCACACCTCCTGGAGCAGCTGCGCCCGCGTGAAGACCCTGCCCGGGTGCTGCGCGAGGTACTTCAGGAGCTCGAACTCCTTGAAGGTCAGGTCCAGGACCCGGCCCTTCAGCTTGGCGCTGTACGTCGCCTCGTCCACCGACAGGTCGCCGTTGCGGATCTCCATCGGGGAGTCGTCCGCGACGATCTGCTGACGGCCCAGGGCGAGCCGCAGCCGCGCCTCGACCTCGGCCGGACCGGCCGTGTCGAGCAGGACGTCGTCGATGCCCCAGTCCGCCGTGACGGCCGCCAGGCCGCCCTCCGTCACCACCAGGACCAGCGGACAGCCGGGACCGGTGGAGCGCAGCAGCTGGCAGAGCGAGCGGACCTGCGGCAGGTCGCGCCGGCCGTCGACGAGGATCACGTCCGCGCCGGGGGTGTCCACCAGGGCCGGGCCCTCGGCCGGCGCCACCCGCACGTTGTGCAGCAGCAGCCCGAGGGCGGGCAGCACCTCGGTGGACGGCTGGAGGGCGTTCGTGAGGAGCAGCAGAGAACTCATCGGGCCTCTCCCCCTGCCAGGGTCGGCCGGCTCGTCGGTCGGTCGTGCTTCGTACGCTCGTCCATGACGTCGGTTCCTCCTCGGTCCCTGCGAGGACAGCTGCGGTACTGCTCGGGTACTGCGCATCTCACACGCGGCTCTCGCGCCCTGAGAGCTTTTGTTCATCCGTCCGTAACAACGGCCGGAAAACGCAAAAGGACCCGGTGGCGGCGTCGCCCGGATCCCTTCCCAGGAGAATAACCCACATGAGTTCCGAGGCGGAGGGCCGATTTCACATGTTGGATGTCTTCTCGCTCACTTCCGGATCCCGCCGCGCAAACCTCCGGACGGAGGACGGCGTCCGCGTCGAGGCCCTGTACGAGCCCTTCCCCGCCCCCGCCACGGACACGGCCGTGGTCGTCGCGCACGGCTTCACCGGCTCCCTCGGACGGCCCGCCGTCCGGCGCGCCGCCGCCGCCCTCGGCCGCCACGCCGCCGCCGTCGTCACCTTCTCCTTCCGCGGCCACGGCGGCTCCGGCGGCCTCTCCACCCTCGGTGACCGCGAGGTCCTCGACCTCGCCGCCGCCGTCCGCTGGGCCCGTGAGCAGGGCCACGCGCGCGTGGCGACCGTCGGCTTCTCCATGGGCGGTTCCGTCGTCCTGCGGCAGGCCGCCCTGGACCGCGCCACGCCCGCCGGTCCCGACGCGGTCGCCGCCGTCTCCGCCCCCGCCCGCTGGTACTACCGGGGGACGGCCCCGATGCGCCGCCTCCACTGGATGGTCACCAGCCCCGCCGGCCGGCTCGTCGGCCGCTACGGGCTCCGCACCCGCGTCGACGCCCGCCCCTGGGACCCCGTCCCGCTGCCGCCCTTCGCGGCCGTGCCGCTGATCGCCCCCGTCCCGCTGCTCCTCGTCCACGGCGACCGGGACGCCTACTTCCCCCTCGACCACCCGCGGATGCTCGCCGCGGCCGTCCCCGACGGCGCCCCGGCGGAGCTGTGGCTGGAGCCGGGCATGGGCCACGCCGAGAACGCCGCCGGCGAGGAGCTGCTCGACCGGCTCGGCGCCTGGCTCGTCCGCCGATAGCCCATCATGGTGAGCGGCGCGCACACGAACGAAGGGAGCGCCGCTATGGCAGCGGGAACCATCCGCTACTGGGCCGCGGCCAAGGCCGCCGCCGGGGTCGCCGAGGAGCCGTACACCGCCGAGACCCTCGCCGAGGCCCTGGACGCCGCCCGCGCGGACCACCCGGGCGAACTCGTCCGGGTCCTCCAGCGGTGCTCGTTCCTCGTCGACGGCGACCCGGTCGGCACCCGGAGCCATGAGACCGTACGGCTTGCCGAGGGCGGCACGGTCGAGGTGCTCCCCCCGTTCGCAGGAGGGTGAACCCCACAGCATGAGCAACGACCAGCCGTACGGCGGCCCGCCGCACGACCCGAACGCGTACGACCCCTCGGTCACCCAGACCTGGGAGGGCCAGACCTGGGACACCACGTACCAGCCCGCGGTCCGCCCGGAGGACGCCCACGGGCACGCGGCCCGGCAGCAGGCCCCGCAGCAGCCGTACGCGTACGGGCAGGAGGCGTACCCGCAGGCGTACCCCCACCCGCAGGCGTACGCGCAGCCGGAGCCGGAGGCGTACGCCCGGCCGGAGGCGTACCCGCAGGCCTACGGGCAGTCGCAGTCGCAGCCCCAGCCGTACCCGCACCACCAGCCGGAGCCGTACGCGCAGGCCTACGCCCAGCACCCGCCCGAGGCCCACGCGTCCGGGCCGGTCCCCGCGGCCGCGCCGGCTCCCGCCCCCGCGCCCGCCGCAGGGGAGGCCCCCGACGGCCCCGCGTACTCCTCGCCGACCACCTCGGGGAACACCCGCGTCACCGACGCCCAGCGCGCGCGGGCCGAGGGCCGGTCGCCGATCATCGAGCCCGGCATGCAGCCCGCCGCGCTGACCGCCCTCCTCGGGCTGCTGCTCGCCGGCGGCGCCGCGCTCGGCGACTACGGCCTCCTGCTGCCGCTGGTCGCGCTCCAGGGGCTCACCGCCGCCGGCTGGTTCCGGCTCAACGGCATGTGGCCCGCCCGGCAGGGCATCGCCCTCGCCTTCCTCGGCGGGCTCGTCGCCGACGCCGCCCTCCTCGCGGCCGGCCGCGAGCACGCCGCCCCCGCGATCCTCGGCACCCTCGGCGTCTGGGTCCTGCTCAGCCTGGTCCTCCAGCTGCGCAGCCACGCCGACCCCGACGAGCGGATGTACGGCCTCATGGCCACCATCGCCTCCGCGGCCCTGACCGTCCTCGCCGCCGGGCACCTCGGCGCCGAACCGGACGCCGTGGTGGCCGGCTCGGCCGCGGTCGCCGCGACCGTCCTCGCCCGCGCGCTCCCGCTGCCCGGCCCCGTCTCGCTCGTCGTCTCGCTGCTCGCCGGCGCGGGCGCGGGCATCGCCGCCGGGGCCCTCGGCGGCCTGGGCGCCTCCGGGGCGCTCCTGGGCCTCGCCACCGGCGTCTGCGCGCTCGTCGGCCTGCGGGTCGCCAGCTACGACTACCCGTCCCGCTTCGTGCACATGACGGCCGGCGTGGCCCTGCCGCTGACGGCCGCCGCGCCCGCCGTGTACCTTCTCGGCCGCGCCCTGGTCTGAGCGGACCCCGCCCCGGCCGGAAGCGCCCGGGAACCGTCCGGCCCCCCGACACGTCGATCTCGTGTCGGGGGGCCGGCATGCATCACCGGAACACCGAGAACTGGCGACGGGGGAAGAGAAAGCCATGCGAGCACTGCGGATCCTGCTGGTCGTGGCCGTGGTCCTGGGCGGACTCCTGCTGGGCGCCGACCGGCTCGCCGCCACCTGGGCCGAGTCCGAGGTCGCAGGCCGCGCCTCGCTCGCCGGCGGCAGGACCGATTCCGTCGAGGTCGACATCAAGGGCTTCCCCTTCCTCACCCAGGCCGCCGACAAGCGCTTCGACGAGGTCGAGGTGGTCGCGAAGGGCGTCCACACCCAGGCCGGCGGCAAGCCCGTCCGGATCGGCGAACTCACCCTCGCCCTGCGCCGGGTGACCGTCACCGGCGACTGGGACGGCTTCCGGGCCGGCGCGGCGGACGGGACGGCGCTCATCTCGTACGCGGACCTCGTCGCCGCCTCCGAGCGGGCGACCGCCATGGAGTACGGCGGGCCCGGCAAGGTGAAGGTGACGGGCAGCGTCACGGTCCTGGGCCGCAAGGTGACCCGTACGGTCGTCTCCTCGGTCACGCTGGTGGACGGCGGCACGGTCAAGGTGCGCGCCGACGAGGTGCCCGGCGAGGGCATCCCCTTCCTGGAGGACCTGATCCGCGAGCGCACCGACTTCGAGCGCCCGCTCGGCCGCGTCGCCGGCATGCGGGTCGTGAAGGTGGAGCCGCGCCCGGAGGGCCTGGCGGTGACGGTGACCGGCCGGGACGTCGCCGTCGCGGGCTGACCCGGCCGGCTCTCCCCGGCCCGGAGCGGCCGTTTTTCACATGCTGAGACGACCCCGTCCGATCCGCAGAAGCGCGGGGCGGGCGGCGGTGGGGCGAGGGCCGGGGGCGCCTCACCACCCCTCTCGCATCCCACATCTCGGACGATCGCGTCTCACGATACGACACGCCGGTGACACGGTCGCCTGTCCGTCCCTACGATCGACGGCATGAAGCGACAGGCGGAACTCACGAAGCGGCGGGCAGTAGACCTGTGCCGCATCGCCGCCATGCTCTGTCGCTCCGTCTGAGCGGGACGCGCTCCGCGCCCGTATTCCCCCGGCCCTTCCGACCCGCGCGGTCGGGGCCGAACCGCGCAGCACCACGCCGTCGGGCGCCTGCCACGACGCGTACCCGCACATGCAGCCCCACCCCGCACCGCCCCGCCGCACACTGCCCCGGAGGAGAAACAGCATGGCTCGCAGCGACGTACTGGTCGACGCCGACTGGGTCGAGGCCAACCTCGACAACCCGGCCGTCGCGATCGTCGAGGTCGACGAGGACACCGCCGCCTACGACAAGAACCACATCAAGAACGCGATCCGGATCGACTGGACCAAGGACCTCCAGGACCCGGTCCGCCGCGACTTCATCGACCAGGAGGGCTTCGAGAAGCTCCTCTCGGCCAAGGGCATCGCCAACGACACCACGGTCGTCCTCTACGGCGGCAACAACAACTGGTTCGCCTCCTACGCCTACTGGTACTTCAAGCTCTACGGCCACCAGGACGTCAAGCTCCTCGACGGCGGCCGCAAGAAGTGGGAGCTCGACTCCCGCGACCTGGTCGACGGCTCCGAGGTCCCCAGCCGCCCGGCCACCCAGTACAAGGCCCAGCCCCAGGACGTCTCGATCCGCGCCTTCCGCGACGACGTCGTGGCCGCGATCGGCACCCAGAACCTCGTCGACGTCCGCTCGCCCGACGAGTTCTCCGGCAAGCTGCTCGCCCCCGCGCACCTCCCGCAGGAGCAGTCGCAGCGTCCGGGCCACGTCCCGTCCGCCCGCAACATCCCGTGGTCGAAGAACGCCAACGACGACGGCACCTTCAAGTCCGACGACGACCTCAAGGCCCTCTACGAGGCCGAGCAGGTCGACCTGGCGAAGGACACCGTCGCCTACTGCCGCATCGGCGAGCGCTCCGCCCTCACCTGGTTCGTCCTGCACGAGCTGCTCGAGGTCCCGAACGTCAAGAACTACGACGGCTCCTGGACCGAGTACGGCTCCCTCGTGGGCGTGCCGATCGAGCTCGGCGCCAACAAGTAAGACTCCCCCCGCGACAGGACAGGACAGAGAACATGTGTGGAGCACAGGTCGGCGGCCCCGACGTCAGCACGCTCAAGCCCGGTGAGACGGCCATCCAGGGCCAGGTGACCAAGGACGGCGAGCCCGTCACCGGTTACGTCCGCCTCCTGGACTCCTCCGGCGAGTTCACCGCCGAGGTCCCCACCTCCGCCACCGGCCAGTTCCGCTTCTACGCGGCCACCGGCGAGTGGACCCTGCGCGCCCTCGTCCCCGGCGCCCAGGCCGACCGCAAGGTCGTCGTCACCGAAACGGGCAGCCTGACGGACGTCGCCATCGCGGTCTGATCCGTCACGGCCGCGCGAGCGGCACCCGAACGGCCGGAGGGCCGTGCCTCCTGGGGGGTTGGACGCCATCACCAGGACTCGAGGCACGGCCCTCCGGTCCGTCCGCCGTCGCCCCGCGCCGTCTGTCCGCCGGCCCGGTGCGGTCGTACGCTGGAGGTGTGTACGCGCGGCGTCGGCACGTCTACTTCTGGATGATGGGTGCCTGCCTGGTGCTTTTCGTGGGCGCCTGGGCCGTCGTGCGGCTCTTCTCCATGCCGGTGGCCATCGGGATGTGCGTGGTGGCCATGGTGATTCCGCCGGTGGCCGCGATGGTCGCGAACCGGCGGGGGCCCGAGGACCGGTGGTGGGACGACCCCTCGGGCGATCCGCAGTCGGACGAGTGGTGGGACGAGCTCGACGGCAAGAAGCGCAGGCCGCGGGAGTAGTCCGGCCGGGATCAGTAGACGAGGGCCTGGGTGTCCTCGGCGAGGGCCTCCTGCACGAAGACCTGGGCGCCGGCGATGCGCACGCCCTCCAGCACGTCCTGCTCGGTGATCTCGCGGCGGGCGGCGCACTGGGTGCAGAGGGTGACGCGGCCGGCCGCCAGGATCGCGTCGATCAGGTCGGGCAGCGGGGCCGCGTGCGGGAGGTCGAACTCGGCGGCCCGGCCCGGGAGGGCGAACCACGCGGACTCGCCGGTCAGCCACAGGGACACCTCGACGCCGCTCGCGACGGCGACGGCGGCCACGGTGAAGGCCTGGGAGCAGCGTTCCGGGGCGTCGGCCCCGGCGGTCACCTTGATCACGAGCTTCTTCGCCATATACCGAACTGTAATGCGATGCCGTGCAACTTCATGCACGCCTCACGGGTCAGGTGGATACGCGGATCGCGGAATCCGTCCTTCTAGTCTCGTGGGGGGACTGTCTTGGAAGCCTCGGAAGCGGTGGAAACCGCTCAGAACACCCCGGCGCCCGCGCCGGATCCCGGTCCGGAGCCGCCCGCACGGTCGGTTCCGGGGCGCGGGCGCAGGCTGGCGCGTACGGCCGGGCTGATCGCCGTCGCCGCCGTCATCGGCCTCGTCGGCGGCACCGCCGTCGGCTACGGCATCCAGGCCGAGCGGGAGCCGACGCCGCTCCCGCCGCTGAACCAGCCGGGGCTCGCCTACCCGGCGGAGCCGCTGCCGAAGGGGCAGGGGACCACGCGGCTGCCGGCCTCCGAGGACCGCCAGGCCAAGGCCCAGGGCGACCTGCGGAAGCTGCTGGTGCCGAAGCCCGCCGGTGCGAAGGAGGACCGGTACGCCGACCACGTCGACGGCTGGATGTCGGCGGCCGCGTACGCCTCGGACTTCGACCACCCCGGCCGCGCCCTCGGCTACCAGCTGGAGATCGGCCTCCGGCGGATCGCCGCGACCTCCTGGGCGTCGGGCGAGCACCGCCGGACCGAGGTCCGGCTGGTGCAGTACCGCGCGGGCAGCGAACTCGGCGCGCGGGACCACACCCTGGACCAGCAGGACTACATGCCCGAGGAGGACTACGCCCGCAACGACGGCGTGGAACTCGAGGGCTCCACCAACGGCCGCTACTACGTCTTCCCCGTGGAGCGGAAGGCCGGGTACCTGGACTCCTACCAGGCCCGGGCCTACTTCCACCGGGGCGACATCGCGGTCGAGATCTTCGTCTTCGACACGAAGAAGATCTCCGAGAAGGACATCCGTTCGCTGGCCGAGCGACAGCTGGGGCGCCTGTGAGTGAGGACCGGAACGACGTGACCGAAGCGGCGGAGCCGACCACGGAGCCGACCGCGGGGCCCACCCCGGTGGAACCGGCCGGGAAGAAGAGGGGCCCCGGGCGGGTGCTGCTGCGGGTGGTGCTGCCCTCCGTGCTCGTCCTCGGACTGATCGGCGGCGGCGTCACGTACACCGTCCTGACCGCCGGCTCCGCCGACCGCACCGCGCCCACCCGGGTCTGGGGTCCGACGGAGAAGACCGCACAGGACCGCGACCCGGCCGCCGGTCTGGCGCGCGGCAGGACCGCGACGCCGCTGGGCCGGCTGCTGCTGCCGCTGCCGGAGGGCTACGAGTTCGGCCCCGACCAGGAGCTGTACGGGAACGACGGGGAGCTCGGCGCCGCCGAGGCCACGGCGCTGATGAAGCAGGCGGGCGCGGGGCTCTCCGGGAAGAAGCGCCGCACCTTCGAGAAGGAGATCGACAAGCTCGGGCTCCAGGGCGTCGGGGTCCGCTCCTTCGCCGACCCGGACAACAGCCTGGAGGTCTCGTTCACGATCACGAGCATGAAGGACAAGAAGCAGGTCCGGAACAGCTACCGGATCCGCAAGGACATCCTGGAGTTCCTGGAGTTCCCGAAGGGGCCCAAGGTCCAGGGCCACAAGAACGCCGTCTGCCACATGACGCCCGAGGACACGTCGCTCGACAAGAAGCAGCGGGCCGAGGAACTGGACCGGATGGTCTGCCTCGCGTACGACTCCGAGGTCCTCGTCACCATGATGGCGTCGGGCGCCAAGCCGTTCGACAAGGCGCGCGTGGCGAAGCTGATGACGCGGCAGCTCGACCACATCGCATCCCCGGGGGAGTACGTATGACCGAGCAGGTCCAGACCGAGGCCGTGGCCGTGAGCGAGCCGCCGGCCGGGGACGACGGGAGTCCGGCTCGGGCCCCGGTTCCCGCGCAGGCCGGTCCCGTGGACGTGGACGCCCCCTCCGTCCCCGTCGACGCCCCCGCCCCCGAGGCCCCCGACGCCGCCGGTACCGATGCCGTCGGTACCGGTGCCGGTCCCGATGCCGTCGCCGCCGCCGTGCCCAAGAAGTCCCGGCGGGTGCTGTGGGGCGTCCTCCGGTGGACCGCCGCCGTGCTCGTCTGCGGTGGGGTCGGCGCCGGGGCGGCCATGGGGATCACCGCCGCGGAGCGCACCGACGTGCCGGGGCTCGCGACCGAGTCCGACGGGCGCTGGGAGTACCCGGAGCTCGGGCTCCCGGCGCTGCCCGAAGGCGTCCAGCGGCCGTTCACCGACGGCAACGAGGCCGAGATCCACCACGCCGACCTGCGGAAGCTGCTGCTTCCCGCGCCGGCCGGGGCGACCGTCGACCCGAAGCTGAAGGGCGGCTGGGCGGGGGTCGACTCCTACCTGGCGGAGCTGGCCGAGGAGGGCCGGGGCGAGGTGAAGGCGTACCTGGCCGACTCGGCGCTCCGGCACGTCGCCGCGCGCGGCTGGACCACGCCGGACGGCACCGCCACCAGGATCCACCTGCTGCGGTTCTCGTCGGTGGCCTTCGCGGAGGACTTCAAGGACGAGACGGCGCGCCGGCTCGTCAGGGACGAGTGGCTGCCCGCCGGCGTCGAGGCGCAGGAGGCCGACGCGGGCACCACCCAGGACGTCGACGTGCCGTACCTCTCCGTCTACTCCTACAAGGAGGCGGAGCCGTCCGGCCCGCGGCACACCCGGTGGTCCCTCATCCAGGCCGGCGACACCCTCGGGGTGGTCACCCAGACGCGGGAGGGCGGCACGCTGACCGTGCCCTTCCAGCAGACCGTCGCGCTCCAGGCCCAGCTGCTGGGCTGACGGCCGCGTCCGCCCCGGTGCCTGATCACCGGGGAGACCCACCTCACCGAGTGGGCCGGGCCCCCGCCCACTAAGCTGGGGTCCGGCCCGTTCCGCCTTCACCCTCAGCCGAGGAGCACCCCGTGATCGTTTTCTTCGAGACTCTGCTGGTCCTGGTCGCCGTCGGCGTGCTCGCCTTCGCCGGTCTGACCGTGAAGAAGCTGTACCAGGGCCAGCGCTGACCCTCCGGTCCCCCTCCTCACCGATTCCTTCACCGGTCCCCTTCACAGATCGCCCGAGTCGCTCATGATCCAGATTCCGTCCGACCTCAATCCGGCCCTCGTCCCGCTCGCGTTCCTGCTGGGGACCTGGGAGGGCGCCGGCGTGTCCGACTTCCCCGGCGCCGAGAAGTGCAACTTCGGTCAGTCCGTGACCTTCAGCCACGACGGCCGGGACTTCCTGGAGTACCACTCGCACTCCTGGGTCCTCGACAACGAGGGGAACAAGGTCCGCCCGCTGGAGAGCGAGAGCGGCTTCTGGCGGATCGACGGGGACCGCAAGGTCGAGGTCGTCATGGTCCGTGACGACGGCGTCGTGGAGGTCTGGTACGGCGAGCTCGCCGACCAGAAGCCGCAGATCGACCTGGCGACCGACGCCGTGGCCCGCACCGCGGCCTCCGGCCCGTACAGCGGCGGCAAGCGGCTCTACGGCTACGTGAAGAGCGACCTCATGTGGGTCGGCGAGAAGGCGACCCCCGAGGTCCCGCTCCGCCCCTACATGTCGGCGCACCTGAAGAAGGTCGTCACCCCCGAGGAGGTCGCCGAGATGGCGCGCAACCTCCCGGACATGCCGGACGACGGCATCGCCTTCTTCAAGTAGGACCTCCGGTGTCGCGCCGCGCCCTCCTACACTGGGGGCGTGGTGAGCACCGACTGGAAGAGCGACCTGCGGCAGCGCGGTTACCGGCTGACGCCGCAGCGCCAGCTTGTCCTGGAGGCGGT
Source organism: Streptomyces sp. NPDC058758 (assembly GCF_042746075.1). NCBI lineage: Bacteria > Bacillati > Actinomycetota > Actinomycetes > Kitasatosporales > Streptomycetaceae > Streptomyces > Streptomyces sp. NPDC058758. The sequence goes on from NZ_JBHYPS010000015.1 coordinate 48,023, forward strand.
GGACGTGCTGGAGCACGCCACGCCGGACGACATCCTCGTCGAGGTGCGGAAGACCGCCTCCGGGGTGAACATCTCCACCGTGTACCGGACCCTGGAGCTCCTGGAGGAGCTCGGGCTCGTCAGTCACGCGCACCTGGGGCACGGGGCGCCGACGTACCACCTGGCCGACCGGCACCACCACCTGCACCTGGTGTGCCGGGACTGCTCGGAGGTCATCGAGGCGGACGTGGAGGTGGCCGCGGAGTTCACCGGGAAGCTGCGCGAGACCTTCGGGTTCGACACGGACATGAAGCACTTCGCGATCTTCGGCCGGTGCGCCGACTGCTCCCGCAGGGCGGCGGCCGCGGAGTCGTAGGCTTTTCCCATGAAGAGCCCTTTGCTGTCCCTGCCCGGCGCCGTCGCGGCCGAAGGCCCTGACGAAGGCGTCGCCGCCCACTACGGCGACCTGTTCCGTGAGCAGCGCGCCCTCGCCGACGGCACCGGTTTCGTCGACCTCTCGCACCGGGGGGTCGTCACCGTCACCGGTGACGACCGGCTGAGCTGGCTGCACCTGCTGCTCACCCAGCACGTCAGCGACCTGCCGGCCGGCCGGGCCACCGAGGCGCTGATCCTCTCCGCGAACGGTCACATCGAGCACGCGCTCTCCCTCGTCGACGACGGCGAGACGGTCTGGGCGCACGTCGAGCCGGGTACGCGGGACGCGCTGGTCGCCTACCTGGAGTCGATGAAGTTCTTCTACCGGGTCGAGGTCGCCGACCGGACGGACGAGTTCGCCGTCGTGCACCTGCCGGCCGGGTCGACCGCGGAGACGCCCGAGGGCGTCGTCGTACGGGAGACGGCGTACGGACGCGACCTGTTCCTGCCGCGCGAGGGGCTGGAGTCCTTCGCCGCCGCGCACGGGCCGGCCGCCGGCGTCCTCGCGTACGAGGCGCTGCGGGTGGAGGGGCACCGGCCGCGGCTCGGCTTCGAGACCGACCACCGGACGATTCCGCACGAGGTCGGGCTGATCGGCACCGCCGTGCACCTCCAGAAGGGCTGCTACCGGGGGCAGGAGACGGTCGCGCGGGTGCAGAACCTGGGCAAGCCGCCGCGCCGGCTGGTCTTCCTGCACCTGGACGGCAGCGAGGTCACGCTGCCCGCGCACGGCACGCCGCTGCGGCTGGCCGCGGACGGGCCGGACGGGCGCCGGCTCGGTTTCGTGACCACGGCGGTCCGCCACCACGAGCTGGGGCCGATCGCCCTGGCCCTGGTGAAGCGGAACGTGCCGGTGGACGCGCCGCTGGTGGCGGGGACGACGGCCGCCGCGCAGGAGACCGTCGTCGAGCCTTAGCCGGTGGCCGGTGGCCGGTGGCCGGTGGCCGTGGGTCGTCAGACGTCGACGATGACCGTGAACGGGCCGTGGTTCGTGAGGCTGACGCGCATGTCGGCCCCGAAGCGGCCCGTCTCCACGTGGGCGCCGAGCTTCCGCAGCTGCGCGACGACCTCGTCGACGAGGGGTTCGGCGACGGGGCCGGGGGCGGCGGCGTTCCAGGTGGGGCGGCGGCCCTTGCGGGCGTCGCCGTACAGCGTGAACTGGGAGATGACCAGGAGCGGGGCGTTCACGTCGGAGCAGGAGCGTTCCTCCTCCAGTACCCGGACGGACCAGAGCTTTCTGGCCAATTGGGCCGCCTTCTCCGGGGTGTCGTCGTGGGTGACGCCCACCAGGACGCACAGTCCCTCGCCGGTGATCTCGCCGACCGTCTCCCCTGCGACGACGACCTTCGCGCCGTCCACCCTCTGCACCACAGCTCGCATGGGTCCCAACCTACCGATCGGGGATTTCTGGGGGCCGAACGGGTGCAGAGCGCCTGCACGCGCGCGTGCGGGAGTGGCACCATGCCAGGAGGCGGTGCGGCTCCGCACCGGTCGAGGGGACGATTCTCATGAGTGCATCCAGCACCGGGCCGACGCCGTCCGGCCCCGTACCGCTGATCCGCTCCGCCGGCGCGGTGCCCGGCGGGCCGGTCGCGCGGCCGCCCGTGCAGCGGACGGCCGAGCCGGCGCCGTCCGGCCGCCCCGGGCGCGAGCTGAGCGGGCTGCGCCTCGCCGAGCTGCGGGCGCTGCGCCGGGACGCGCAGAGCGACGAGGCCGATCTCAGCTACGTGCGGCGGATGCTCCAGGGCCGGATCGACATCCTGCGGGCCGAGCTGGCCCGGCGGACCGACCCGGAGGCGCCGGTGCTCGACCGGCTCTCCGAGATCCTGGCGGACGTGCCCTCGCGGCACCGGACCTCGGCCCGGCACGTGACGCTCTCCACGCCGCGCGGGGAGGAGTACCGGAGGCTCGCGGCCGAGATGCTGTCGGAGGTCGAGCTGTCGGACCTGACGGCCCGCACCGACGAGGAGCTGCACACCGCGATGGGGCGGCTCGCGGGCTACGAGCAGCAGGTCTCGCAGCGCCGTCAGTCCCTCCAGCGCACGGCCGACGACTGCGGGGCGGAGATCGCCCGCCGCTACCGCGAGGGCGAGGCCCAGGTCGACGACCTGCTGGCCTGACCGGCCGGGAGCGGCGGAAAAAAATTCGGTGGCGGGGCCGCGGGGCGTGCGTAGGGTCGGGGGATGTCTGTCGAACTGCGTGCGGTGACCGAGTCCGAGTTCCCCGACTGGCTGAGGGCGTTGCGCACCGGGTTCCTGAACGAGCCCGTGGTTTCCGACGCGCTGGTGGCCGACCGGCTGGCGCACGTCGACCTCGACCGGACGCTCGGCGCCGTGGAGGGCGGCCGGGTGGTCGCCACCTTCCGTTCCTTCCGGCAGGAGCTGAGCACCGTCGGCGGCGGCTCCCTCGTCGCGGACGCGGTCACGCAGGTGACGGTCGCGCCGACGCACAGGCGGCGCGGGCTGCTGAGCCGGCTGATGGCGAGGGACCTGGCCGCCGCCAGGGAGCGGGGTGACGCGGTCGCGACCCTGATCGCCGCCGAGTACCCGATCTACGGCCGGTTCGGCTTCGGGCCGGCGAGCTGGACCACCGAGTGGAGCGTGGACCTGCGCCGGGCCGGTCTCGATCCGCGCCGGGGCGGCGGGCCGGAGGACGGCGGCCGGATCGACCTCACCGACGCGGCGGAGATCCGCCTGATCGGGCCCGGGCTGCACCGGCGCTTCGCCGGCCTGCGGGCGGGCGTGACCGACCGGTCGCCGCGCGCCTGGGACGTGGGCACGGGACTCGGGCACCGGCTGGAGCCGTGGACGGAGCCGTACTACGCGGTCTACCGCTCGGCCTCGGGCGAGGCCGAGGGGTACGTGGCGTACCGCTGCGACGACCGGTGGAGCGACGGGAAGCAGCCGGAGAACACGCTGACCGTGGCGGACCTGATGGCGGTGACGCCGGCCGCCGAGCACGCCCTGTGGCGGTTCGTCTGCTCGGTCGACTGGGTGACGGCCGTCCGCAGCGGGCACCGGCCGCCGGACGGTCCGCTGCCGCTGCTGCTGCCGGACCCGCGCGCGGCGCGGACGGTGAGCCACACGGACATGCTGTGGCTGCGGGTCCTCGACGTGGTGAGGGTGCTGGAGGAGCGGACGTATCCGGTGGAGGACGGGCTGGTCCTCGACGTGCGGGACGGGGACGGCCTCGCGGGCGGACGCTACCGGCTGGACGCCTCCCCGAAGGGCGCGGAGTGCGCCCCGACGACGGCCTCCCCGGACCTCGTCCTCGACGTGGCCGAACTGTCGCGGCTGGTCCTCGGGGACGAGTCGGCGGTGCGGCTGGCCATGCTGGGCCGGATCGAGGAGGCGGTGCCGGGCGCGGCGGCCCGGGCCGATCTCCTCTTCCGCACCCCGCTGCGGCCGTTCTCGCCGGACATCTTCTGATCCGCTTCCGGTCCGCTTCCGGTGCGTTCCCGATCCGCTCCCGGCCCGGCCCTTTCCGGCGTGCTCGCGGTCCGTCAGCGGGTGCGCAGGCGGAAGAGCGCGCCGGAGACGGCGACGGCCAGGGCCAGCAGGCCGCCGCACCAGGCGAGCGCGGTCCAGGGGGCGGAGCCGACGGGCTGGTCGAGGAGCAGGCCGCGGATGGACTCGATGAGCGGGGTGACGGGCTGGTTCTCGGCGAAGCCGTGCAGCCAGCCGGGCATGGTGTCGATGGGCACGAAGGCGCTGCTCGGGTAGGGCAGGAACATCATGAGGAAGGTGACGGTGTTGGCCGCCTCGGGGGTGCGGGCGACGAGTCCGGCCGCCGCGGAGAGCCAGGAGACGGCCGTGATGTAGGCGAGCAGCAGGCCGGTCGCGGCGAGCCAGCCGGCCGGGGTGGCGCCGGGCCGGAAGCCGATGAGGAAGGCGACGCCGAAGACCAGCGTGGTGGCCAGCAGATTGCGGGCGACGGTGGCGACGACGTGTCCGGTGAGGAAGGGGACGGCGCCGACGTCGAGGGTGCGGAGCCGGTCGACGGTGCCGCCGCGCATGTCCTCGCTGACGGAGACGGCGGTGCCGGCGGCGCCGAAGCCGGCGCACAGGACGATGACGCCGGGGACGACGTAGGTGACGTAGCGGGTGTCGCCGGTGTCGATGGCACCGCCGAAGAAGTAGACGAAGACCAGCATCAGCATCACGGGCATCACCAGCGCGCTGACGACGGCGTCGGGGTTGCGCCGGCCGAGGAGGACGCCGCGGCCGGCGAGGGCGGTGGCGGCGGCGAGGGGGCGGGCGGTCGCGTCAGACATGGCTCGGCTCCTTCGGGGCGCCGGTCAGGTGGAGGAAGACGTCGTCGAGGGTCGCGCCGTGCAGGGTGAAGCGCTCGATGTCGGTGCGGTGCGGGTCGAGCGTGTCGAGCAGGGCGCGGACGTGGGCGGCGGTGCCGTCGGTGGGGACGCCGAGGGTGAGGGTCTCGGGGGTGTGGGCGGTGGCGTGCGGGGTGAGGCGCAGGTAGGCGTCCCGGTCGCGGGCGACGAGGTCGAGGCGGTGGCCCGCGTAACGGTTCTTCAGTTCCTCGGGGCTGCCTTCGGCGAGGGTGCGGCCGCCGCCGAGGACGGCGATGCGGTGGGCGAGCCGGTCGGCCTCCTCCAGGTACTGGGTGGTGAGGAAGACGGTGGTGCCGTGGCCGGGCAGTTCGCGGACGACGTCCCAGAGTTCCTGCCGGCTGCGCGGGTCGAGGCCGGTGGTGGGTTCGTCGAGGAAGACGACCCGGGTGGTGCCGGGGTCGCGGACGAGGCCGGCGGCGAGGTCGAGGCGGCGGCGCATGCCTCCGGAGTACGTCCTGGCCTGCCGGTCGCGGGCGTCGGCGAGCCGGAAGCGTTCGAGGAGCTCGTCGGCGCGGCGGGCGGCGGCCGCGCGGGAGAGGCCGGAGAGGCGGGCGGCGAGGCGGAGGTTCTCGGCGCCGGTCAGGGTCTCGTCGACGGCCGCGTACTGGCCGGTGAGGCTGATCGCGCGGCGGACCGCGCGCCGCTCGGTGACGACGTCGTGGCCGGCCACGCGGGCCCGGCCGGCGTCGGGGGCGGTGAGGGTGGTGAGGACGCGGACGGTGGTGGTCTTGCCGGCGCCGTTGGGCCCGAGGAGGGCGAAGACGGTGCCGGCCTCGACGCGGAGGTCGAGGGCGTCGAGGACGCGGACGGAGCCGTAGGCCTTGGTGAGTCCGGCGGTCTCGATGGCGGGAGGCATGGGTGTCCCCTTCTGCTGCGCTCGGCTGGTACTGCGTATGCCATACGCGTTACTGTGTAAGGGTTACGCATTACTAGGATGGGCGTCAAGCGAGCGAGCTCAGGAGGCGACGCGCATGGCGGGCGAGAAGGACGGAAAGGCGTCCCCGGACGGGGGCGGCACGTTTCTGCCGGCCTCCATCGAGGCCGCCTGGGGGCTGCGCGAGCGCCCCACCAAGGGGCCGAAGCCCGGCCTGAGCCTGGACCGGATCGTCGCCGCGGCGGTGGACCTCGCCTCGGCGGAGGGGCTCGCCGCCGTCTCGATGGGGCGGGTCGCCAAGGAGCTGGGCGTCTCGACGATGTCCCTCTACCGGTACGTCTCCGCCAAGAACGAGCTGTACGTGCTCATGCAGGAGGTCGCGACCGGCGCGCCGCCCGAGCCGTCCGACCCCGGGGCCGGCTGGCGCGAGGGGCTGGAGCGCTGGGCCTGGGACCTGCGGGAGGTCTACCTGCGCCACCTGTGGCTGCTGCGGATCCCCGTCTCCGGCCCGCCCGCCACGCCGAACTCGGTGGCCTGGTGGGAGCGGGCGCTGGTGGCCCTGAGCGGCACCGGCCTCGACGAGGGGGCGAAGCTGGGGGTGGCCATGCTGGTGGGCGGCTTCGTGAAGAACGACGCCCTGATGGCCGTCGAGCTGGGGGAGGCGATGGCGGCCGGCGGGGACGCCCCCGAGGAGGCCATGCGCCGGTACAGCGCCACCCTGCGGCGGCTGGTCGATCCCGGCGTGTACCCGCAGGTGGCGCGGGTGATCGAGTCCGGGGTCATGGACCGGGCCGACGACCCCGGCGAGGAGTTCCGCTTCGGCCTGGCCCGGATCCTGGACGGCGTCGCGGCCCTCGTGGAGGGCCGCGCGTCCTGAGCCCGCGTCAGGCGGCCGCCGCCACCCCGGACTTCGCGGCCCCCGGCCGGGCCGGGGCCTTCGCGCGGAGCACGGTCGCCGCGACCGCGAGGGCGGCGAGCAGCAGCCCCGTGCCGACGGCGAAGGCGAGGCGGTAGCCCCCGGTCAGGGCCTCGGCCGCGCCCGCGCCCGCCGCGCCGAGCGCCTCGGTGCGGGCGGCGGCCAGGGTGGTCAGGACGGCCACGCCGAGCGCCATGCCGATCTGCTGCGTGGTGTTGAAGAGCCCGGAGGCCAGGCCCGCGTCGGCCCCGTCGGCCCCCGACATGCCGAGCGAGGTGAGGGCCGGCAGCGCCAGGCCGAAACCGGCGGCGAGCAGCATCACCGGGAGCAGGTCGGTGGCGTACGAGACGTGCACGGGCAGCCGGGTCAGCAGGCCCAGCACGCCGACCAGCAGCGTGATGCCGGTGAGCAGCACCGCGCGCTCGCCGAAGCGGGTGACGAGGCGGGCCGAGACCCCGAGCGAGACGGCGCCGATGACGAGGGCGGCGGGCAGCATGGCGAGGCCGGTCGCGGTGGCGCCGTACCCCTGGACCTTCTGGAGGTAGAGGGCGACCAGGACCTGGAACGAGAACAGGGCGGCGACCATGAGGAGCTGGACCAGGTTGGCGCCGGCGACCGAGCGGTTGCGGAGGATCCGCAGCGGCATGAGGGGCGTCGCGGCCCGGCGCTGGCGGACCAGGAAGCCGGCCAGCAGGGCGACGGCGAGGGCGCCGAGGCCGAGGGTGTGGGCGGAGCCGGCGCCGTACTCCTCGATCCGCACGACCGCGTAGATGCCGGTCATCAGGCCCGCGGTGACCAGCAGCGCGCCGAGCGCGTCGGCCCCGGCGCGCAGGCCGAGGCCCCGGTCGGCGGGCAGGACGCGGGCGGCGAGGGCGATCGCGGCGGCCCCGACGGGCAGGTTGACGAAGAAGATCCAGTGCCAGGAGAGGGCGTCGGTGAGGAGCCCGCCGAGGACCTGGCCGACGGAGGCGCCGGCGGCGCCGGTGAAGCTGAACACGGCGATGGCGCGGGCGCGTTCGCGCGGTTCGGTGAAGAGCGTGACGAGGATGCCGAGGCTGACGGCGGAGGACATCGCGCTGCCGGCGCCCTGGAGGAAGCGGGCGGCGATCAGGACGGCGGGGGAGGTCGCGACGGCGGCCAGTGCGGAGGCGGCGGTGAAGACGCCGGTTCCGGCGAGGAACATCCGCTTGCGCCCGATCAGGTCGCCGAGCCGGCCGGCGAGCAGCAGGAGCGAGCCGAAGGCGATCAGGTAGGCGTTGACGACCCAGCTCAGCCCGGCGGGGGTGAAGCCGAGGTCAGCCTGGATCGCGGGCATGGCGACGGTGACGATGCTGCCGTCGAGGACGGTCATGAGCATGGCGCTGGCGAGCACGGCGAGCGCGAGGGAGCGGGGGTGGGCACGCATGGGGACCTCTCCTGTCCGTGGAGGCGACAGGAGAGACGTTAGCAGAAGGTTTTGTTGCAGACTATTTTTTACGGACCTTAATGGGTGGGGAGGGGGTGGCCGGGTGTGGGGGAGGAGCGGGGGCGCGTGCGGGTACGGGTGCGGGTGTGGGCCAGTGGCCCCGTCAGTTCTTCTGGCGGGCCCGGCGGGCGGTCGCCGGACCCTCGGCGGGCGTCTTCAGGTGGTCCTCGGCCAGCCGGCCGAGCGCGCGGACCAGTACCTCCCGCTCCTCCTCGGGGAGCGAGCCGAGGGCGCCCGCGTGGACGCCGTCCACGATCCGCCGGCTCTCCGCGGCGACCCGCGCGCCCGCCTCGGTGACCGCGATGATCCGGGCCCGCCGGTCCGTGCTCGACGGCCGCCGCTCGGCGAGCCCGGCCTTCTCCAGGGCGTCCACGGTGACGACCATCGTCGTCTTGTCCATGTCCCCGATCTCGGCCAGCTGCGCCTGGGTCCGCTCCTCCTCCAGGGCGTGGACGAGGACGCAGTGCATCCGGGCGGTGAGCCCGATCTCCGCCAGCTCCGCCGCCATGCGGGTGCGCAGGACGTGGCTCGTGTGGTCGAGGAGGTAGGAGAGGTCGGGCTCGCTGCGGCGGGGCGTCATGGCGGTCATGCCGCCAGGATAGCGAGGGTCGATCCGTCGCGGATTATCGAGAACAGGATGACCCGCGGAGGGTGCCGGCCCGGCGACGGCCCGGTGCGGGCGGGTGGCCGGCGGAGGGCCGGTCGCCGGACCGCGGGGGTCTCCGTCCTGGGGCGGTCGCCGGACCGTGGGGGCTGCCGGTCCGTGGCGGACGACGCCGGTCCGTGGCGGACGACGCCGGTCCGTGGCGGACGTCCGCCCGTGGCGGTCGCCGGTCAGGACAGGGGCTGCTGGAGGACGATCTGGTTGCCCGCCGGGTCGAGGAAGGCGCACTCGCGGACGCCGTACGGCTGGTCCACCGGCTCCCGGAGGACGTCGGCGCCCGCCGCGGTGATCCGCTCGAAGGCCGCGTCGCAGTCGTCCGTGCCGAAGATCGCCGCGCGCAGCAGGCCCTTGCGCATGAGGTCCGCGACCGCCCGGCGGTCGTCCTCGGAGGCGGCCGGGTCGGCGAGCGGCGACTCGAGGACGACCGACACGTCCGGCTGCGCGGGCGACCCCACGGTCACCCAGCGCATGCCCTGGTAGCCCACGTCCTTGCGGACCTCCAGGCCCAGCGCGTCGCGGTAGAAGCCGAGCGCCTTGTCGTGGTCGTCGACGGTGATGAAGGTCTGGGAGAGGTTGATGTCCATGCCCTCCACGCTAGGGAGCCGTGTCGAGCGGCGCTTCTCCGTTCCTGACCGGTCGCGAGGCCACCTTGGCGACGCAGGCGGGCAGGGCGGCGTCGGCCCCGTGCGCGCGGGCCCGGTAGGCGCTCGGCGTCTCGCCGACCAGCTGGGTGAACCGCGAGCTGAACGAGCCCAGCGACGTGCACCCCACCTCCATGCAGACGTCCGTCACCGACAGGTCGCCGCGCCGCAGCAGCGCCTTGGCCCGCTCGATCCGGCGGGTCATGAGGTAGCCGTACGGCGTCTCCCCGAAGGCGCTGCGGAAGCTCCGCGCGAAGTGCCCGGCCGACATCAGTGCCGTCTGGGCCAGCGCCGCCACGTCCAGCGGCTGGGCGTACTCCCGGTCCATCCGGTCCCGTGCCCTGCGCAGGCGCCGGAGGTCGTCGAGCGGTATGCGGGTGTCACGGGTCACACGGCCACCGTACCGGGCGTCGCCGACACGCGGGCACCACTCTTGCAAGCATCTGCTTGCAATAGTTAGCAAGCGGTGGCAGGGTACGGACCATGGCAACGCTCAACGTCGGCAATCTCGGCAGCCTCGGCGACTACCTGCGCGAGCAGCGGCGCACCGCGCAGCTCTCGCTGCGGCAGCTCGCCGACGCGGCCGGGGTGTCGAACCCGTACCTGAGCCAGATCGAGCGCGGGCTGCGCAAGCCCAGCGCCGAGGTGCTCCAGCAGGTCGCCAAGGCCCTGCGGATCTCGGCCGAGACGCTCTACGTGCGGGCCGGGATCCTCGACGAGAAGGACCTGGAGGAGCTGGAGACGCGGGCCGTCATCCTGGCCGACCCCTCGATCAGCGAGCGGCAGAAGCAGGTGCTGCTCCAGATCTACGACTCCTTCCGCAAGGAGAACGCGGCGGAGAGCGCCGCGGAGGCCGCGGCCCGGCCCGCGGCGGAAGCGGAAGCCGCCGGTTAGCGCGTCCACGCCGGGCCCGCCCGCCGGCGCCGGCCCGCGCACCGGCGCCGGCCCGCACGCCCACGTCAGCCCGCACGCCAACGTCAGCTTGTACGACCCACCGGGAGGACCACCAGCATGCCCCTCATCGACGAACTGCGGACCCCCCTCTACTTCGCCGCCGGCACCGCCGACCTCGCCGTGCGCCAGGCCCGCAAGGTGCCCGGCCTGATCGAGCAGCTGGCCGCCGAGGCGCCCGGCCGGATCGAGGCCGTGCGGAACGCCGACCCGAAGGCCGTGCAGGAGAAGGTCCAGGAGAAGGTGCAGGCCACGGTCGCCGAGGTCGTCGGCGTCGTCGGCGGTCTCGACACCGACCTCAAGAAGCTCGGCGAGACCGCGCAGGACCTGGCCCTGCGGGGCGTCGGCGTGGCCGCCGAGTACGCCGTCAAGGCGCGCGAGAAGTACGAGGAGGTCGCCGCCCGCGGCGAGGAGACCGTCCGCGCCTGGCGCGGCGGGACCGCCGGGCCGACGACCGAGATCACGGTCGTGGTCGAGCCGGAGCCGGTCGTCGAGCCGGAGCCGGTCGCCGCCGAGGAGTCCGCCTCCGTGGCCGAGGCCGCGCCGGCCCCCGCCCGCAAGCCCGCCGCCCGCAAGGCCCCCGCCAAGAAGACGGCGGCCGGGACCGGCGCGAAGGCCGACGCCAAGGCCGGTGCGAAGACGGATGCCAAGGCCGGGACGAAGGCCGGAGCCGGGGCCGGCTCCGCCGAGGGCGCGGCCGAATAGCGGAGCCGGGCACCATTCCTGGGGCCCGGAGCGTTGGAACGGGTACCTTGACCGCGAGGCGCACGTACCCCATGACCCCCTAGGCGGTGTTCAGCATGCTGATGGACCGGTTCGACAACACCCTCAACCTGCTGATGTTCCTGGTCTTCACCGGCTTCGCCGTCGTCTCGTTCGTCATCGCGGCGATGGTCCGGGAGGACGCCTACCGGGCCGCGGACAAGCAGACGAAGAAGTTCTGGCTGATCCTCCTCGGGGTCAACCTCGCGCTGAACCTCTTCCTCCCCGGCCTCCTCTTCCTCCTGATCGCCGGCCTGATCGCCGCGATCGTCTTCATGGTGGACGTCCGGCCGGCCCTCAGGCAGGTCATGGGCGGCGGCGGTGGAGGCCGGCGCGGCGGCTCCAGCAGCGACGGCCCCTACGGCCCGTACAACGGCGGGCGGTAGCGGTAGCGGCGGCGGGGACGCGGAACGCGGAAGCGCACGGGCGGGGCCCGGGGACTCTATCCCCGGGCCCCGTCCCGTTCCAGGGCCAGCAGGGCCACGTCGTCCGTCAGCTCGCCGCCGTTCAGCGCCCGGGCCTCGGCCATCGCCGCCTCCAGGAGCGCCTCGCCGCGCAGGCCGCCGGTCAGCTGCCGGTTGATCATGTCGACCATGCCGTCCTGCCCGAGCCGCGGTGAGGCCGGGCCCGCCGTCCGGCCCTCGATCAGACCGTCCGTGTAGAGCAGCAGGCTCCACGCCCCGCCGAGCTCGACCTGCCGGCGCGGCCAGCGGGCGCGCGGCAGCAGTCCGAGGGCCGGGCCGCCGTCCTCGTACGGAAGGAGCCGCGCGGCGCCGCCCCGCTGGGCGACGAGCGGCGCCGGGTGGCCGGCCAGGCACAGGCCGGCGCGGCGGCCGTCGGGCGCGATGTCGACCGTGCAGAGGGTCGCGAAGATCTCCTCGCTCTCCCGCTCGTGTTCCAGGACCTGCTGGAGGGTGGAGAGCAGCTCGTCCCCGCACAGCCCGGCGAAGGTCAGGGCGCGCCAGGCGATCCGCAGCTCGACGCCGAGGGCGGCCTCGTCGGGGCCGTGGCCGCAGACGTCGCCGATCATGGCGTGGACGGTGCCGTCCGGGGTGCGGACGACGTCGTAGAAGTCGCCGCCGAGCAGCGCGCGGGACCGGCCGGGGCGGTAGCTGGCCGCGAAGCGGAGGTCGGAGCCGTCCAGCAGCGGAGTGGGCAGCAGGCCGCGCTCCAGGCGGGCGTTCTCCTGGGCGCGCAGCCGGGACTCGGCGAGCTTCACCTTGGCGGCGTCGTTGCGCTTGCGCTCGACCGCGTACCGGATGGCGCGGCTCAGCAGCCGTCCGTCCAGCTCCTCGCGGAAGAGGTGGTCCTGGGCCCCGACGCGCACCGCCTCGGCGGCCAGTTCCGCGTCGGCGGAGGGCGCGAGGGCGAGGACGGCGTGGCGGGGGGCGAGGCGCAGGATGTGCCGCAGCGGGGCGAGCGGGTCCTCGTCGGCCGCCGTCCGGGGCACGGGCAGCGAGAGGTCGACGAGGACGCAGTGGACGTCGTCGGTGAGGAGCCGCTCGGCCTCGGTGAGGTTGCGGGCGGTACGGATGCGTATCCGGGTGCCGGCGGCGCCCGCGGCGTCGAGCAGTTCGGGCACGGCGAGGGCACCCGCCGGGTCGTCCTCGACGACCAGGAGGGTGAGGTCGGTGCGGTCGCGGTCGGCCGCCGGCGCGGGGGCCGCGGCGGGGCCTGTGCCTGTTCCTGTGCCTGTTCCTGTGTCTGTCACAGCGGTGGCGTCCATGGCGGTGGTCTCGCCTTGCCCCGCAGCAGAGACGATTCTCTGGCGCGGTACGGATACGGGCATCGGTTCGGGTTTCCTTCCCTCCCCCGAGGGTGCGCCGGGCGCCGGGTGGCGTCCCGCCCGTCCGGGACCATAGCGGCAGTGCGGCGCCCGGCGGAATGGCGATCACTCCGCGGGCGCCCGCGGCTTCCTTGGCATATGCCGCGGAAGGGGAGGTAGTTGCGCCTCCGACGGGCGCGGGCGCCCCCCGGCCCCATGAGAAAGGTCACTCGGCCCGGATGTGTCAGGTCGGGACGGGGAGTGGGGGCGGGGGGCGGGCCCGCCGTCCCGCTCCGGGTGGCGGGCCCACCGCCCGGCTTCGGGGGCGAGTGGTGGCGCCGCCGCCCGGGGTGGGCGGTGGGAGGGCGGGGTCAGCGGGGGCGGACGATGCCGAGGATCTCCATCGAGCCGGCGCCGGCGACGGTCACGTTCCGGCCGGGCCGGGGTGCGTGGACCATCTTCCCGTCGCCGATGTACATGCCGATGTGGCTGGCGTCCTTGTAGTAGACGATCAGGTCGCCGGGCCGCATGTCCTTCGGCTGCACGCGGGGGAGGAGCCGCCACTGCTCCTGCGAGGTGCGCGGGATGCGCTTGCCGGCGGCGGCCCAGGCGGACTGGGTCAGGCCGGAGCAGTCGAAGGAGTCGGGGCCCTCGGCCCCCCACACGTACGGCTTGCCGACCTGGGCGAGGGCGGACTCGATCGCCTTGCGGCCCTCGGGGGTGGCCTCGGCGCTGAGTTCGGCGAGGATGCCGGATCCGACCCACTTCGTCTGCGCCCGCTGCCGGGCCAGCTCCTCCAGGCGGCGCAGCCGCTCGCGCTCCTCGGCGGCGAGCTCGCTCTCCAGCTTCTTCGCCGCGTCGATCTTGGCGTTGATCTCCTTCTTCGCCTCGGCCTGCCGGACCCGGTCGGCCTCCAGCTTCGTCCAGTTGTCGCCGGCCTCCGTGGCGTAGGTGTTCAGCTCGGCCTGGGCGCGGGAGAGTTCGCCGATGAGGTCGCTGGTGGCCTTGGCGCCCTCGTGGAGCCGGCCGGCGGTGTCGAGGAAGAGCTGAGGGTCGCCGGTGAGGGCGAGTCGGGCGCTCTCGGGGATGCCGCCGTTGCGGTACTGGGCGCGGGCGGTGGCGCCGGCCTGGGCCTTGAGGGTGTCGATCCGCTCGCGGCCGCTCTCGATCATGCGGGCGAGCCGGACGATCTCGGCGGACTGCGTCTCGGCGCGCTCCTCCGCGAGGTTGTACGCGTCGGTGGCGGCGGCCGCCTGGCGGTACAGCGCGTCGATCTCCGTGCGGACCTGTTCGAGGGTCTTCTTCGGCGGGGGCGGCGGCAGCGGGGCGGCGCCGGCCTGGAGGGTGAGCGCGGGTGAGGCCAGGAGGGCCAGGGCGCAGGCCGCGGTGAGCGCGGCGGCGGCGTACGGACGTCGGCGTCGTCGGTTCACTGGAGTCCCCCTCGTGGCCCGGGCGTCCCTCCCTGGCCACTTTCTGATTTACCGTCAGTAACTTGTGTGGTCCTGGCGATAGTGCCACGTGGAAACGGAAAACGACAGGTACCCCACCAGAGTGACGGTCGGTGAGGTGCTGACGTTCCCGTTCCACGGTGACGGGGGAGAGAGGCGGGCCGCCGGAGTTCCCTCGGAGTCCTCCCGGAGTCCTCCCGGAGTCCTCCCGGACACGCGCCCGTCACCCGCCCCGGGGGCCGGAGCCTTCCGGTCCCGCCCGTCACCCGCCCCGGGGCGCCAGCGCCTCCCAGCGGACCGTGACCTCGCCCTGGCGCCAGCGCTTCGGGCCGTCCGCGACCGGCCAGTCCGCCGCCAGGTCGCGGACGGAACGGATCCAGCGCTGCCGGGCGCTCAGGGAGGCGTACGGGGCGGCGGCCGCCCAGGCGCGGTCGAAGTCCCGGAGGAAGGCGTGGACGGGTTCGCCCGGCACGTTGCGGTGGATCAGCGCCTTCGGGAGGCGCTCGGCCAGGTCGGAGGGGCGGTCGAGGGAGCCGAGCCGGGTCGCGAGGGTCACCGTGCGGGGCCCGTTCCGGTCGAGCGCCACCCAGACGTGCCGCCGCCCGATCTCGTCGCAGGTCCCCTCGACGAGCAGCCCGCCGGGGGCGAGCCGTCCGCACAGCCGCGCCCACACCGCCGCGACCTGCTCCTCGTCGTACTGGCGCAGCACATTCGCCGCCCGGATCAGCGCGGGCGCGCCCGGCACCGGCACCTCGAAGCCGCCGTGCACGAAGGCGAGCCCCTCGTGCCGCTCCTCGTACGGCTTCGCCGCCTCGACCCGGGCGGGCTCGATCTCGATCCCGTACAGCAGCGTGCGGGGCTCGGCGGCGCGCAGCCGGGCGAGGAGCTCCACGGCGGTCCAGGGAGCGGCGCCGTACCCGAGGTCGACGGCGACGGGCGGCTCGGGGGAGCGGCGCAGGGCGGGCCCGTGGACGGCGGCGATCCAGCGGTCCATGCGGCGCAGCCGGTTCGGGTTGGTGGTCCCGCGGGTCGGGGTGCCGACGGGGCGGGTGGTGCGCGGGGCCATGCGAAGAGGATACGGAGGGGCGCGCGGCGGCGGAGGAGGGGAGCGGGCGACTCCCGCCCGGGCCCGCTGCGCCGCCCGGGCCCGCTGCGCCGCCCGGGGCCGGCGGCGCTGCGCGGGGCAGGCGGCGCTGCGCGGGGCGGGCCCTGCGTGAGGCGGGCCCTGCGTGAGGCGGGCCCTGCGTGGGGTGGGCCCTGTATGGGGCGGCTGTCCCGTGTGGGGCGGCCCCTGCGTGAGGCGACCCCTGGCGCGGCCGTCCCCGGCCCGGGAGGACGGGCGGCTCGTGTGCGGCGGGCCCTGCGTGAGGCGGCCCCTGCGTGAGGCGGGACCCGCGTGGGCTCGCGGCTCCGCGTGGGCTCGGGCGACCTCCCGGGCGGGCCCGGCGGTCCTGTGTGCGGTCGGCTGACCCCGAGTGGGCCCCGTGGTCCTGCACGGGCCCGACGGCTCCGCGTAGGGCCGGGGTCCCGTGTGGACCCGACGGCGCCACGCACACCCGGGGCCCGCGTGAGCCCGGTGGCGCCGCGTGCGGCCGGCCGATTCCCGCCCTGGGCCTGGTGGCCTCGCCGTACGCGCCCGCTCCCGCCGTACGCGCCCGCCCGCCCCCCCCCCCCGCACACCCACGCCCCGCCCCACACGCCCCACCCCCCCCCGCACACCCCACCCCCCGTACACCCCCGCGTGGCACTCGCGTAATGAATTGGCAAAGCGCCGGGCGTGGCGGAAATGAAAGGGGGCGTTCCGGTGTTGTGCGGGGTGGAGGACGTGTACCGCGTCCTCCGCCTGTCATGTCCGCACGCCAGGCCCCTCTCGCGGAAGGACCGCCGACGTGAGCCAGTACGTGTCCCGGTTCGCCGGCACCCGGCACCGGCACCCGGCAGCGCCCTCCCGGCTCCGGCTGCCGGGGCGCCACCGGACCCCCCGCCGGGTGGCGATGCTCTCCGTGCACACCTCCCCGCTCCACCAGCCGGGCACCGGCGACGCGGGCGGCATGAACGTCTACATCGTCGAGCTGGCCAAGCGGCTCGCCGCCATCGACATCGAGGTGGAAGTCTTCACCCGGGCCACCACCGGCGGCCTCCCCCCGGTGGTCGAGCTGGCCCCCGGCGTCCTGGTGCGGCACGTCGACGCGGGCCCGTACGAGGGGCTGGCCAAGGAGGAGCTGCCGGCCCAGCTCTGCGCCTTCACCCACGGCGTGATGCAGGCGTGGGCGGGCCACCGCCCCGGCCACTACGACCTCGTCCACTCGCACTACTGGCTCTCCGGCCACGTCGGCTGGCTCGCCGCCCAGCGGTGGGGCGTCCCGCTCGTCCACGCCATGCACACCATGGCCAAGGTCAAGAACGCCTCGCTCGCCGAGGGCGACACCCCCGAGCCCGCCGCCCGCGTGATCGGCGAGACGCAGATCGTCGCCGCCGCCGACCGGCTGATCGCCAACACCACCGAGGAGGCCGACGAGCTGGCCCGCTTCTACGAGGCGGACCCCGGCAAGATCGCCGTCGTCCACCCCGGGGTCAACCTCGACCGCTTCCGGCCGGCCGACGGCCGGGCCGCCGCCCGCGCCCGCCTCGGGCTGCCGCGCGACGCCTTCGTGCCCGTCTTCGCCGGCCGCATCCAGCCCCTCAAGGCCCCCGACGTCCTGCTGCGCGCCGCCGCCCTGATGGTCGACCGCGACCCCTCGCTGCGCTCCCGGATGGTGGTGCCGGTCGTCGGCGGCCCCAGCGGCAGCGGCCTCGCCAAGCCGGAGGGGCTCCAGAAGCTCGCCGCGAAGCTGGGCATCGCCGACCTGGTGCGCTTCCACCCGCCGGTGGGCCAGGAGCGGCTCGCGGACTGGTTCCGGGCCGCGTCGGTCCTCGTCATGCCCTCGTACAGCGAGTCCTTCGGGCTGGTCGCGATCGAGGCGCAGGCGGCCGGCACCCCGGTCGTCGCGGCGGCGGTGGGCGGTCTGCCCGTCGCCGTACGGGACGAGCGGACCGGCTTCCTGGTGCAGGGGCACGACCCCGCCGACTACGCACGCGTGCTGGACCGTTTCGCCGCCGATCCCGAACTCACCGCCCGGATGGGCGCGGCGGCCGCCCGCCACGCCGGGTCCTTCGGCTGGGACACGGCCGCGTCGGCCACCGCCGACGTGTACACGGCCGCCATGCACGACCACCGGCAGCAGGCGCAGCACCGTCGCGTACGCTCCCACCATGGCTGACCCCCAGGACGCTCAGGACGCCCAGAAGGCCCAGCAGGCCCCGACCGCACCCCGGACCGCCGAGGGCACGCCCACCGAGGCGGAGCGGGCCAGGCGGATCGTCGAGGGCACGTTCGACGACGCCGAGCTGGAGTGGGAGAGCCCCGAGCCGGGTTCGTACGTGGTCAAGCTGCCCGGGACGCGCAAGCTGTTCACCACGCTGTCGCTGAAGGTCGGCCGCCACTCCCTCTCCCTCAACGCCTTCGTCGTCCGCCACCCCGACGAGAACGAGGCCGGCGTCCACCGCTGGCTCCTCGAACGGAACCTCAGGCTGTACGGCGTGGGGTACGCGATCGACCCCCTCGGCGACGTCTACCTGGCCGGCAGGCTTCCGCTGGCCGCCGTCACGCCGGAGGAGCTGGACCGGCTGCTCGGCTCGGTCCTGGAGACGGCGGACGGCGACTTCAACACGCTGCTCGAACTCGGCTTCGCGTCGGCCATCCGGCGGGAGTACGCCTGGCGGGTCTCCCGGGGGGAGTCGACGCGGAACCTGGACGCGTTCAGGAGCTTGACGCGGGAGACGGCTTCTCCTGAGCCTGCGCCTGCATCTGATCCTGCATCTGTGCCTGCATCTGGGGCTGCGCCTGCACCTGAGGCCGCGTCGGCGCCTTCGCCGCAACGGGACTGACGTCCTCCCCGGCCCCGACCACGGCCCCCACCACAGCCCCGGCCCCGGTCGTCGTCCCCGCCTCCGCCTTCCTCTCCGTCTCCGGCTCCTCCTCGCCCAGCGCCCTGCGCAGCCGCAGGGTGTAGCCGACGGCGGCGAGGGCGCCGATCGTGAAGGTGCCGGCCCACAGCACGTCCGAGCCGGGCCCGTCGACGATCGCGCCGGCGAGGATCGGCGCGACGAAGCCGGCCACCGCCCACGACATGCCCATCACGCCCTGGTAGCGGCCCCGCGCGTGCTCCGGCGCGAGCCGGGCGGTGGCGGCGGCGTTCGTCGGCACGTGGACCATCTCGCCCACCGTCCACACGACGACGGTCGCGGCGAAGGCGACGGACGAGCCGGCCAGCGCGGTGGCGCCGGTGCCGACGGCGAAGAGCAGCGAGGAGACGGTCAGCAGGACGACCGGCGACCGCCGCTCGGTCACCTTGTTGACCAGCAGCTGGAAGCCGACGATCACGATGCCGTTGACGGCGATCACCATGCCGTACGAGGACGGCGGGAGGCCCTGCTCGGCCATGGTCAGCGGCAGGCCGATCCAGGGAGCCGTGAAGACCACGCAGACCAGCAGGTTGAGCAGGACGAGGGTCCGGAAGGGCGCGTCGCGCAGCACGTCGAGCATCGACACCCGCTCGTCGGCCGGCTTCCCCCCGCCCTTCGCCGCCGCCCGCTCCGGCCGCGTCTCCGGCAGCCGCAGGAAGACGATCACGGCGCACAGGGTGGTGGCGACGGCGTCGACGAGGAAGAGGGTGCGGTAGCCGAGGAAGGCGGCGGCGCCGCCCGCGATGGAGGCGACGGCGAAACCGAGGTTGAGCGCCCAGTAGTTGAGGGCGAAGGCGCGGCGCACGTCGTCGGCGGGCACCATGTCGGAGATCGTCGCGTTGATCGACGGCCGCACGGCCTGCATCGCGACGCCCATCAGCAGCACGACCAGGGCCACGCCCCAGGCGCTGGTGACGAAGGCGAGCGCGGCGGCGCAGGAGGCGGCCGCCAGGTGCATGGTGATCATCGTGGGGCGGCGGCCCCAGCGGTCGGTGAGGACGCCGCCGAGCGGGGAGCCGGCGACGCCGCCGAGACCGTGCAGGGCGACCACGAGGCCGGCGAACCACGCGGAGTGGCCGAGTTCGATCGTCAGGTAGAGGGAGAGGAAGGTCAGGACGAAGGCCCCGGTCCGGTTGACCAGGGTCGACAGCCAGAGCCACCAGAAGCCCTGCGGGAGGCCGGAGACGGTGGCCCGCGCCGATCGTCTGAGCGAAGCGATGGACATGTGTGGCCGGCCCCCTGCGTGTGTAAGTCCCTCTGGCAGCCCTCGAAACTTACGCATCTCGGCTGGCGGACGCCAGCGAATTGACGACGCGCGTCAATCGTCAGCGGTCCATTAGGCTCGTACGCATGGCCGACGCACCGTACAAGCTGATCCTCCTCCGCCACGGCGAGAGCGAGTGGAACGAGAAGAATCTGTTCACCGGATGGGTGGACGTGAACCTCACCGCGAAGGGTGAGAAGGAGGCGACGCGCGGCGGCGAGCTGCTCAAGGACGCCGGCCTGCTCCCCGACGTGCTGCACACCTCCCTCCAGAAGCGCGCCATCCGCACCGCGCAGCTCGCGCTGGAGTCCGCGGACCGCCACTGGATCCCGGTCCACCGCTCCTGGCGCCTGAACGAGCGCCACTACGGTGCCCTCCAGGGCAAGGACAAGGCCCAGACCCTCGCCGAGTTCGGCGAGGAGCAGTTCATGCTGTGGCGCCGCTCGTACGACACCCCGCCGCCGCCGCTCGCCGACGACGCCGAGTACTCCCAGGCCGACGACGCCCGCTACGCGACGATCCCGCCGGAGCTGCGCCCGCGGACCGAGTGCCTCAAGGACGTCGTCGAGCGCATGCTCCCGTACTGGTACGACGGCATCGTCCCGGACCTCCTCGCCGGCCGCACGGTCCTGGTCGCCGCCCACGGCAACAGCCTCCGCGCCCTGGTGAAGCACCTCGACGGCATCTCCGACGCCGACATCGCGGGCCTCAACATCCCCACCGGCATCCCGCTCTCCTACGAGCTGGACGAGAACTTCAAGCCCCTCAACCCCGGCGGCACCTACCTCGACCCGGAGGCCGCCGCGGCCGCCATCGAGGCCGTCAAGAACCAGGGCAAGAAGTAACCCCGACCCACGAAAGGGCCCCCCGCCGGCGGAACGGTCGCTGGTGGGGGGCTCTTTGGGGTTCGGGTCAGGAGATGTGGTTGTAGGCGGGCTGGTCGGTCAGGACGGGGCTGGCGACGCGGGGGCCGAAGGGCTTCCGGTAGTCGCCGGTGCCGGCGTAGAAGTAGGCCGTCTTGTTGGGGCCGTACGCGAACAGGTCGGGCCGGCCGTCCTGGTTGGCGTCACCGATGCCGATGGTGTCGGTGTACGCGCCCCAGCCGCCGCCGATCTGCTTGCGGGCGGTGAAGGTGCCGTCGCCCTTGCCGAGGTAGAGCCAGAGGACGCCGTCCTTGTCGCGGGCGATCAGGTCGCCGCCGGCGGCGCCGCCGATGTCGCCGGTGAGGGTGATCTGGTTGTAGATCCCCCAGCCGCCCGTCCCGATCTTCTTCCGCGCGGCGAAGGGGGTGGAGACGTTCCCGGTGCCCTTGTAGAACCACAGGGCGCCGGCCTTGTCGGTGGCGACCAGGTCGGGGCGGCCGTCGCCGTTCAGGTCGCTGCCGCCGGTGAGCTGGGCGTACGTGTTCCAGCCGCCGCCGATCTGCTTGCGGCCCGCGATCTTCGTCGTGTAGCCGGTGCCGGTGACGTCGTACAGCCACAGGTAGCCGTTCTTGTCCCGGGCGACGAAGTCCGCCGCGCCGCCGCCGACGCCGCCGATGGTCTCGATCCGGTCGTAGATCCCCCAGCCCGGGCCGATCTGGGCCGTCCTGTCGAGCACGAGGGTCTTCCGGTCGGCGGCGTACTCGGTGTCGGCCCGCCACAGCACGCCCGCGGTGTCACGGGCCAGCAGGTCGGGGCTGCCGTCCCAGTCGAGGTCGTGCGGGGAGGAGGCGTTCTTGACGGCGGTGAAGCTGCCGGAGGCCTTCAGGTCCGGGCCGACGCCGTTCTGCGGACGGGCCGTGAACGACCAGTCGTACGCGCCGACTTCCGCGTCCTTGCCCATCGGGGACTCGGCCGCGATCTGCGCCCAGGTGATGCCGAAGGTGTCGTCGCCGTAGTAGTACTCGCTGCCCGCGGACTCGCTGTAGAGGTGCAGCGTCTTCGAGAAGGACTTGCCGGTCGCGCGGTGCGTGATCGTCAGGTCGACGTCGGCGTTCTCCCGGGTCAGCTTCCACTTCAGCGGGACGGGGGAAGCGACGTCGAAGGGCTGCGGGATCTGCGCACCGAGGTAGCCCAGCGCCACCGGGAGCCCGGTGACGGCGACGGCCTCGGCGGCCGGCGTGCCGTCGGCGCCGATCGAGATCCGGAAGAGCCCGTCGCCCTGCTCGACGGTGCCGCCGCGCACGAACACCGTGTTGTCGGGGCCGGGCTGGGCCTCCCCGTAGGCGTAGTCGAGGAGCTTGACCGTCCGGCCCGTGGTGAGGGACTTCGCGGTGAGGGGGACCTGCGGCCTCGAGTCGCCCGTCCCGCTGCCCTCCAGGGTCCCCCAGGTCCCGTACAGCTGCCACGAGTCCAGCAGGCCGACGACCATGCCCCGGTCCTCGTCGAGACCGAAGTCGATCATGGTCTCCGCGCCGGTGGCGCGGTCCCGGGCGTAGACCTTGCCCCCGGCCAGGTCGTGCTCCCAGACCAGGTGCGTGGCGGAGAACGCGGGCTGGCCGGCGTAGTAAGGGAGCCGGTGGACGGGGACGGCCTCGGCGGCGGCGAGGTCCACCATGGCGAGCTCACGTTCCCACGACGTTCCCTCCTTCAGGGAGTACGACAGGAGGACCGATCCGTCGCGGGCCGGGGTGGAGCGGATGCTCTGGGCCCCTGCCGGGACGCCTTCGACCTTCCGCTGGGTGAGGGCACCGCCGGTGCTGGTGACCAGGCGCAGCTCCACGGTGCCGTCCGTCTTCGTCGCCTGCGCCAGGATCGTGTCCTTGGAGACGGCCTTGACGTAGGTGGCGCCGATCGGGCGCAGGTCCATCGTGACGGTCCCGCCGCCGGGGGCCATGTCGTGGAGCTGGATGACCAGGGACCGGGCGGGGGACGTTCCCCGGCCGGTCATGATCACGTCGGTCCCGGTGGAGTCGCCCACCGGCGCGTCGATCGTGGTGACCGATCCGTCCGCGAACCGGGTCCACCGGAGCACGTACTTGCTGTCCACCCTCGCGGAAAGCAGGAAGCCGGTCTTCCCCACGGCGACGGGAAGTCCGGTGCCCGCCGAGTACGCGACGGGCGCCGTCGCCGTCCCCGCCTCGGCCGTCACGGCGGCGGGCAGGGGGGCGGCGGTGGCCGGGACGGTCAGGGCGCCCGCGCCGAGGGTGACGGCGAGGACGGTGGTGATCGCGGCGGAGACACCCCGACGGCTCGTGCTGACGGAGATCAAAGGTTCCTCCTGGAAGATCGGGTCGACGCCCGTCGCAGCAGGCGCCGACCGGTCAGACTCCCGTTCGAATCGAAGGGTTGTACGGGGAGCGAAGAGGAGGGGACGGGGAGGGAACGGGGCGGGGGTGGGTGCGGGGGGAGGAGGGGGAGGGGAGAGGCGGGGGAGGAGCGGCCCGGGGGATGGACGGGCGACGGCCCGGAGACCGCCCGGAGACCGACTGGGGGCGGTGGGGGACCCGGGAAGGGGCCGGGGCTCAGTGCTCCTGGCCGCCGCCCGCCGCCTCGTCGCAGGCGCGGTCGCGGAAGTCGTCCAGGGAGCTGGTGTGGGTCTCGTCGTCCAGGGTGTAGCGCACCTGGCCGGGCTTCAGACGGGCCAGGTCCTCCGGGGTGAAGCGGACGGGGGTGGCCGACCAGGAGCCGTCCTCGGTCCAGCCCGCGAGGCGGTAGCCGCGGCCCTTCTCCAGGCGCTCCGCCTGCGTCTGGGGCGTCCACCGCTCCGCCGCAGGCGCGCCCGCCGTCTGGAGGAGCGGCCAGGAGGTGAAGCCGGTGACCGGGCCGTCGTGCCGCCAGTCGCCGGTGACCTCCCGGGACTCCTTCGGCGCGTCGTCGGGGTAGAGCATCGCGCCGTCGACGTGGTCGTGGCACATCAGGAGCACGCCGAGCGGCGTGCCGTCCTCCGCCACCGAGACCCCCGCGAGCCCCGCGGGCGCGGGCGAGCAGCCCGTGAGCAGCAGCGCGGCCGTCCCGGCCGCCGCCGCTGTCAGGAGGGTCGCTCGCGCGGAGGGCATGGCGGCAATTCTGGCGGGCGGAGACGGCGATGCCCAGGGGTGACCCACGGTAATCCGAGGTGGAGGGGGGCCGGGGGCGTACGGGGGGATATCCGCGCGCGCCGGAGCCGGGCCGCTCGCTACCGTCCCGCACATGACACGATCACCGCGCCTGGAGCCGGTCACCCCCGCCACCGTGGACGCCGCCCTCGCCCTGCGCGTCCACCCCCACCAGGAGAAGAACGTCGCGCCCGTCGTGAAGTCGCTGGCGGAGGCGTACGCGTACGGAGAGACCGCCTGGCCCCGGCTGGTCTTCGACGGTGACCGGCTCGTCGGCTTCCTCATGGCCTTCCTCGACGTCGTCTGGGACGAGGAGGGGGACCCCGCCGACCGGCGCAGCGGGCTGTGGCGGCTGAACATCTCCGCCGACGCCCAGGGCGAGGGGTACGGACGCTTCGCCGTGGACGCCCTCGCGGAGGAGCTGCGCCGGCGCGGGGCCGGACGGATGTACGTGACCTGGGAGCCCGGCGAGGACGGGCCCGGCGACTTCTACCGCCGGCTCGGCTTCCGCACCACCGGCGAGCGGAGCGGCGGTCAGGTCGTCGGCGTGCTCGACCTGTGAGGACGCGCGTGCTGTGAGGGCGCGCGTGAGGGAGGGGAGGGGCCGCCGGCCCCTCCCCTCCCTTCCGCTCCGTCAGCCCGAGCAGCCGCCGCACTGGCACGGCGCGCCCGACTGGCAGCCGCAGCCGCAGCCCGAGCCGCAGCCGCACGCGCCCAGCACCGGAAGGTGCGCCGGCTCGTGCGGGGTCTGCGCCGGGGACTCGTTCGTGGTGGGGGAATCGGCCATGGGGTCCCTCCCTGACGGGACGCGGATCGTCCCTCGTCCCCCATTCCATGCCCACCGGGACCGGCGCATCAACGGCGCACGGGAGCCCCGCGCGCCAAAGCGCCCCCGTGCGCCCTGCGCGCCCCCTCCCGCCGGGGCACCCCGCGACCGCGCCCCCTCGCGCCGGTCCGCCCGGCTCCGCGCCTACGCGCCCTCGACCGGGGCGTCCTGCGGCTGGAGCTCGTCCGCGTGCTCGCCCGTCACCAGGTAGACCACGCGCTTGGCCACCGACACCGCGTGGTCGGCGAACCGCTCGTAGTAGCGGCCCAGCAGCGTCACGTCGACGGCCGTCTCGATGCCGTGCTTCCACCGGTCGTCCATCAGGTGCTGGAAGAGCGCCCGGTGCAGCAGGTCCATCTCGTCGTCGTCCTGCTCCAGCTGCATCGCCAGGTCGACGTCCTTGGTGATGATCACCTCGGCGGCCTTGGCCATCAGGCGCTGCGCGAGCTGGCCCATCTGCAGGATGGTCGCGTGCAGGTCGTTGGGGACCGCGCGGTCCGGGAAGCGCAGCCGGGTCAGCTTGGCCACGTGCTGGGCGAGGTCGCCGGACCGCTCCAGGTCGGCGCTCATGCGCAGCGAGGTGACCACGATCCGCAGGTCCGTCGCCACCGGCTGCTGGCGCGCGAGCAGAGCTATCGCCCGCGCCTCCAGGTCGTGCTGGAGGTCGTCGACCTTCTGGTCCGCGGCGATCACGCTCTCCGCGAGCTTCAGGTCCGCGTCGAGCATCGCCGTGGTGGCGCGCCCGATCGCCGACCCGACCAGGCGGGCCATCTCGACCAGGCCCTCGCCGATCGAATCAAGTTCCTCGTGGTACGCGTCCCGCATGGATGTCCCTCTCTCCGGCAGTGCTCGTCTTCTACACAGGGTTCTTCAACAGGGGATGGCCGCTCTCCGGCCCCCACGCTCCCACGTTCGGCCCCCTGTGCGTCCGGCTCCATCCCCTCGTGTGAACCGCCCCTGGCCTCCAGGTGAACTCTGGGCGACGCGGGCCCCCGCCCCTTCCGGGGCAAGTGAACCGGCCCCGTCCCCAGGGTGAACTCTGAGCGACGAGTGTTCGAGCAGCCACTCGGACGGCTGGGAGAGTGTCCGTGACCACGCATAACCTGGACGGCATGGACGTGAACGCGGCGGTCGCCGCATTGGCAGCGATCGCCGGAGTGTGCACCGGCGTGATCGCCATGCTGGCGTTCCGCTGGAGCGAACGCGACCAGGCGCGACCCACCCGTACCTCCCTGCACACCGACGCCGTGCTGCCGCCCGGCGTCGACACCGTGCTCTCCGTGCTGCGCTCCTCCGCGGTCGTGCTCGACGAGAGCGACTCCGTGGTGAAGGCCAGCTCGGCGGCGTACGCCCTCGGGCTCGTCCGCGGCGGGAAGCTGGCCGTGGAGCCGATGCTCAACATGGCCCGGGACACCCGCAGGGACGGGGAGATACGGCAGGTCGAGCTGGACCTGCCCCGGCGCGGCGGCGGGCGCGGCGAGGCCCTCGCGGTCTCCGCGCGCGTGGCCCCGCTGGGCTCCCGGCTCGTGCTGCTCCTGGTCGAGGACCTGACGGAGGCCCGCCGCATCGAGGCCGTGCGGCGCGACTTCGTCGCGAACGTGAGCCACGAGCTGAAGACGCCGGTCGGGGCGCTCTCCCTGCTCTCCGAGGCCGTCATGGACGCCTCGGACGACCCCGAGGCCGTCATGCGCTTCGCGGGCCGGATGCAGATCGAGGCGACCCGGCTGACCAACCTGGTCCAGGAGCTCATCGACCTCTCGCGGGTGCAGAACGACGACCCGCTGGAGGACTCCGAGCCGGTGTCCGTGGACGAGCTGGTCGCCGAGGCGATCGACCGCTCGCGGCACCCGGCCTCCACCAAGCAGATCACCATGGCCTCCGGGGGCTCGCCCGACCTGTTCGTCTGGGGCAGCCGGGGCCAGCTCGCCGCGGCCCTCGGCAACCTGGTCGAGAACGCCGTCAACTACTCGCCGGCCCGGACCCGCGTGGGCATCGCAGCCCGCCGCGTCGCGGCCCCCGGCGGGGACCTCATCGAGATAGCCGTGACCGACCAGGGCATCGGCATCCCGGAGAAGGACCGCGAGCGGATCTTCGAGCGCTTCTACCGCGTCGACCCGGCACGCTCGCGTGCCACCGGCGGTACGGGGCTCGGGCTCGCGATCGTCAAGCACGTGGCCGCCTCGCACGGCGGAGAGGTCACGGTGTGGAGCACCGAGGGTCAGGGCTCCACCTTCACCCTGCGGCTGCCCGAGGCGGGCTCCGCCAGGGACCGCCGGACCCCCGCCTCCCTCACCCCCGATCTCATGACCGAACCGCTTCCCGCACCGGAGGTCCTTCCGTGACCCGAGTCCTTGTCGTCGAGGATGAGGAATCCTTCAGCGACGCCCTGTCGTACATGCTCCGCAAGGAGGGCTTCGAGGTCGCCGTGGCGGCGACCGGGCCCGACGGCCTCGACGAGTTCGAGCGCAACGGAGCGGACCTCGTCCTCCTCGACCTGATGCTGCCGGGCCTGCCCGGCACGGAGGTCTGCCGGCAGCTGCGCGGGCGCTCCAACGTCCCGGTCATCATGGTGACCGCCAAGGACAGCGAGATCGACAAGGTCGTCGGGCTGGAGATAGGAGCCGACGACTACGTGACGAAGCCCTTCTCCTCCCGCGAGCTGGTCGCCCGCATCCGCGCGGTGCTCCGCCGGCGCGGCGAGCCGGAGGAGGTCACCCCGGCGGCCCTGGAGGCCGGCCCGGTCCGCATGGACGTCGACCGTCACGTGGTGACCGTCGGCGGCGGCAAGATCGACCTCCCCCTGAAGGAGTTCGACCTCCTGGAGATGCTGCTGCGCAACGCGGGCCGCGTCCTCACCCGCATGCAGCTCATCGACCGGGTCTGGGGCGCCGACTACGTCGGCGACACCAAGACCCTCGACGTCCACGTCAAGCGCCTGCGCGCCAAGATCGAGCCGGACCCGGGCGCCCCGCGCTACCTGGTGACGGTCCGCGGCCTGGGCTACAAGTTCGAGCCGTAGAGAGCGGCGGAGAGCCGTGGAGTGCCGTAGAGAGTAGAGAGCGGCCGTATGCGGGAAGGGGCGCCCCCGGGTGGGGGCGCCCCTTCCGGGCGTTTCGGCGGCTCGGCCGCTCGGCGTTCCGGCAGGCTCAGTGGCCGGCCGTCGGGCTCGCCTCGCCGGCCTCGGTGCCGTGCTCGCCGGAGCCCTCCGCGCCGTGCTCGCCGGCCTCGGCCGTG
The DNA here is from genome assembly GCF_042746075.1 of Streptomyces sp. NPDC058758. Classification (NCBI taxonomy): domain Bacteria; kingdom Bacillati; phylum Actinomycetota; class Actinomycetes; order Kitasatosporales; family Streptomycetaceae; genus Streptomyces; species Streptomyces sp. NPDC058758. Next base: position 75,621 of record NZ_JBHYPS010000015.1, read on the forward strand.
GCCTCGGCGGTGGGGGAGGCGGACGGCGGGAGCGGGATCTCGGACGGGCCGAAGTCCTTGAAGTAGCTCGTGGAGGGGACCACGAAGGCGCTCAGGGCGACGTCGCCGGTCTCGCTCAGCTTGAAGACGACCTTCTGCGCGTCGCCGTTCTTGGCCGCCTCGTGGCCGTTCTCGATGGTGGCGGTGGCGTTGCCCTCGCCGCCGATGACGACGGAGCCGCCGGCGGGGACGACGACCGGGCCGGCGCCCTTCGCGGACTTCAGGACGACCGACGCGTTGCTGCCGGGCAGGCTGATCGACTCCAGCGTCTGCGGGGCGCGGCCGTTGTTGAAGACGGTGGCCGAGACGACGGCCGGGCCCTTGGCGCCGGGCGTGGGCTGGGTGATGACGAGCGCGTTCTGGATCTTGACGTCGTCCACCGTGACGGCGGCGTTGTCCGGCCGGATGCCGAGCGTCTGGGCGTCGTTGCCCGCACCGCAGGCGGACAGCGCGGCGATCGAGAACACGATGGCGGTGGCGGCGAGAGCGCCGCGTCGAAGGCTGCGGCTCACGGCGGCGGCAACTCCTAGGACGTACGGACGGAAGAAGGACTAAGGACCAGCTAAAGGTGCGTCAGCGCGCTTAGGTTACCGAGCCTGACTCTCCGTCCCGCACCCGACCCGCCCCTTAGCGCCCGGCACCCCGCCGGACGCCGCCCCCGGCACCCCGCAGGGAGCCGTGCCGGACGCCGCGCCCGGCACCCCGCCGACCGCCGTGCCCCCGGATCCGTGGGACACGCCCGCGCGCGGTCCGCGCGTGGCCGGAACACATCCCATTGGCCCGGCGTTCACATAACCGACGTGATCAATTCCGGCGGTCGCGTCGCATTCCGCATCGCTTCCCTTACGGAAAAGCACGGACGGGTCGCCCGCTGATCAATTCCGGATTCTTGACGTGATCACTCCGTACGGGTGGTCGATCCTCGAACGGAGTACGTGAAGAGGGCCACTGTGGACCTGACGAACCAGGACATAACGCCCGCTCCGGCAGGTCCCGGATGTGTGTAACGTGCGCGTTTCTCTCCGTCGACGCAGCCGCTCCGACCTGCGAATACCGCCTTCCGGAAGCCCTCCGCAGCACGCGGGCGACGCACTTGTCAAGCCCCGAGATATGCCCTGACCTGCGGAAACGCCATTCAGAAGAAGCAGTTTCCGTGTTACCCTGGATAGCCACGGAAGGGGTACCTGTCACATGACGTTCAAGGTTGGCGACACCGTGGTCTATCCCCATCACGGGGCCGCGCTGATCGAGGCCATCGAAACTCGCCAGATCAAAGGCGTGGACAAGACCTACTTGGTGCTCAAGGTCGCGCAGGGCGACCTGACGGTTCGCGTGCCGGCGGACAACGCGGAGTTCGTAGGCGTGCGCGACGTTGTCGGGCAGGACGGGCTGGACCGGGTCTTCGAGGTGCTGCGCGCGCCGTACGCCGAGGAGCCGACGAACTGGTCCCGCCGCTACAAGGCGAACCTCGAGAAGCTCGCCTCCGGCGATGTCATCAAGGTCGCCGAAGTAGTCCGCGACCTGTGGCGACGCGAGCGTGAGCGCGGTCTCTCCGCAGGTGAGAAGCGCATGCTCGCCAAGGCTCGGCAGATCCTGGTGAGCGAGCTGGCGCTCGCCGAGAACACCAACGAGGACAAGGCCGAGGCCCTCCTCGACGAGGTGCTCGCGTCCTGACGCATGGCACCGGCCATGCCAGCAGCAATGCCGCGGTGCCCGTCGACGCGCTGTGAATCCCGGACCCACGTCCCGGATCCCGCAGTGCCGTCGCCGGGCACCGCGGCATGTCCGTCTCCTCTGTGCTTCCCTCCCCAAGAGCCCCACGAGTCGTGCGACGTACGGCGGCTCGCACGGCGACGCCTCGACCGTCGTCACGGAAAGGGCCCGGTCGAGGCGTCGCGTCTCAGCCTCCTCACGCCATACCCACGTCGCCCGCGGAAACAAACCTGCCGGAGTGCAACCGATGTCAGACGAAGCGCGTCCTAGCCGTACCGCCGTGGTGATCCCGGCCGCCGGGCGGGGCGTACGCCTCGGTCCGGGCGCCCCCAAAGCGCTGCGCGCGCTGAACGGGACCCCCATGCTCGTCCACGCCGTCCGCGCGATGGCCGCCTCCCGCGCGGTCCGGCTCGTCGTCGTGGTCGCCCCCGCCGACGGCGTCGCCGAGGTCAAGCACCTCCTCGACGACCACGCCCTCCCCGAGCGCACCGACTACCTCGTCGTCGCCGGCGGCGACACCCGCCAGGAGTCCGTCCGCCTCGGCCTCCAGGCGGTCCCCGAGGACGTCACCACCGTCCTCGTCCACGACGCCGCCCGCCCCCTCGTGCCCGTCGACACCGTCGACGCCGTCATCGAGGCGGTCCGCGACGGCGCCGTCGCCGTCGTCCCCGCGCTGCCCGTCGCCGACACCGTCAAGGAGGTCGAACCGGCCGGCCGGCCCGGCGACCCCGAGCAGGTCGTCGCCACACCGGTCCGCGCCCGCCTCCGCGCCGTCCAGACCCCCCAGGGTTTCGACCGCGCCACCCTCGTCGACGCCCACGCCACCGTCGCCCTCGCCGGCGAGGGCGCCACCGACGACGCCGGCATGGTCGAGAAGCTCGGCGCCCCCGTCGTCGTCGTCCCCGGCCACGAAGAGGCGTTCAAGGTGACCCGCCCCCTCGACCTCGTCCTCGCCGAGGCCGTACTCGCCCGCAGGAGGGCCAACGATGGCTTCTGACCCGCAGTCCGCCCCCACCGCCCCGCTGCTCCCGCTCGTCGGCGTCGGCACCGACGTCCACGCCTTCGAGCAGGGTCGCGAGCTCTGGTGCGCCGGCCTCCTCTGGGAGGACGAGGAGTACGGCCTCGCCGGCCACTCCGACGGCGACGTCGCCGCCCACGCCGCCTGCGACGCCCTCTTCTCCGCCGCCGGCATCGGCGACCTCGGCGCCCACTTCGGCACCTCCCGCCCCGAGTGGTCCGGCGCCTCCGGCGTCACCCTCCTCGCCGAGGCCGCCCGGATCGTCCGCGCCGAGGGGTACGAGATCGGCAACATCGCCGTCCAGGTCGTCGGCGTGCGCCCCAAGATCGGCAAGCGGCGCGACGAGGCCCAGAAGGCGCTGAGCGAGGCGGCCGGCGCCCGCGTCTCCGTCTCCGGCACCACCACCGACGGGCTCGGCCTGACCGGACGCGCCGAGGGCCTCGCCGCCCTCGCGACCGCCCTGGTCTACCCGGTGGCGCGCTGACACCCGGGAAAAACGTGCCCCGCGACCGGGAATCGGTCGCGGGGCACCACCACGCGCCCACTACCCTGGACCCGTGACTATTCGCCTGTACGACACCAGCGCCCGGCAGATCCGTGACTTCACCCCGCTCACGCCGGGCTCCGTCTCGATCTACCTCTGTGGCGCCACCGTCCAGGCGGCCCCGCACATCGGGCACATCCGGTCGGGGCTGAACTTCGACATCATGCGCCGCTGGTTCGCCTACCGCGGCTACGACGTCACGTTCGTCCGCAACGTCACCGACATCGACGACAAGATCATCGCCAAGGGCCGGGACCAGGACCGCCCCTGGTGGTCGATCGGCTACGAGAACGAGCGCGCGTTCAACGCCGGCTACGACGCCCTGGGCTGCCTGCCGCCCACGTACGAGCCCCGCGCCACCGGCCACGTGCCCGAGATGATCGAGATGATGCGCGGTCTCATCGAGCGCGGTCACGCCTACGAGGCCGACGGCAGCGTCTACTTCGACGTCCGCTCGTTCCCCGGCTACCTGGAGCTCTCCAACCAGGACCTGGACGACCTCCGCCAGCCCGACGAGGGCGTCTCCGGCAAGCGCGACCCCCGCGACTTCGCCATGTGGAAGGCGACCAAGCCGGGCGAGCCCGACTGGGAGACCCCGTGGGGCCGCGGCCGTCCCGGCTGGCACCTGGAGTGCTCGGCCATGGCCCACAAGTACCTCGGCTCCGCCTTCGACATCCACGGCGGCGGCCTCGACCTGATCTTCCCGCACCACGAGAACGAGATCGCCCAGGCCAAGGCCTTCGGCGACGAGTTCGCCCGGTACTGGGTGCACAACGCCTGGGTCACCATGAGCGGCGAGAAGATGTCGAAGTCGCTGGGCAACAGCGTCCTCGTCTCCGAGATGGTGAAGAACTGGCGCCCCATCGTCCTGCGCTACTACCTGGGCACCCCGCACTACCGCTCGATGATCGAGTACAGCGAGGAGTCCCTGCGCGAGGCCGAGGCCGCCTTCGGCCGCATCGAGGGCTTCGTCCAGCGCGCCACCGAGAAGGCCGGCCGGACCGTCGCGCCCGCCGCCGAGGTGCCGCCGGCCTTCGCCGAGGCCATGGACGACGACCTCGGCGTCCCGCACGCGCTGGCGATCATCCACACCACCGTCCGCCAGGGCAACAGCGCGCTGGGCGCCGACGACAAGGACGAGGCCATCGCCCGCCTCGCCGAGGTCCGCGCCATGCTCGGCGTCCTCGGCCTGGACCCGCTCGACCCCCGGTGGGCCGAAGGGTCCGGCGGCGGCGAGGAGCTCCACGGCGTCGTCGACACCCTGGTCCGCCTCGTGCTCCAGCAGCGCGAGGCCGCCCGCGAGCGCAAGGACTGGGGCACGGCGGACGCCATCCGCGACCAGCTCACCCAGTCCGGCCTGTCGATCGAGGACGGCCCCGACGGCCCCCGCTGGACCATCGCCGGCAAGTAGGACACCCCGATGATGTGCCGCCCGGAGCCCCGGGCGGCACACTTCACTTACAGACTTCCGCACGTACGCCAGAGGAACAGGTAGCAGTCATGGCCGGGAACAGCCAGCGCAGGGGACGTCGCACGTCCAACAAGAAGGGCGCGACGATCGGCAGCGGTGGCAAGCGACGCCGCAGCCTGGAGGGCAAGGGCCCGACGCCGAAGGCCGAGGACCGCAAGGGCCACAAGGCGTTCCGCGTCTCCAACGCGATGGCCAGGAACGCGGCCAAGCGCAAGCCCGTCGCCCGCCGCGGCGGCAAGGGCCAGTCCGAGATGGTCGTCGGCCGCAACCCGGTCTTCGAGGCGCTGCGCGACGGCGTGCCCGCCACCACCCTCTACGTCCAGCAGTTCATCGACAACGACGAGCGCGTGCGCGAGGCCCTCAACCTCGCCACCGGCCGCGGCAACATCAACATCATGGAGGCGCCGCGCCCCGAGCTGGACCGGATGACCAACGGCCTCAACCACCAGGGCCTCGTCCTCCAGGTCCCGCCGTACGAGTACGCGCACCCCGAGGACCTCGCCGCGGCCGCCTACGACGACCACGAGGACCCGCTGATCGTGGCCCTCGACGGCGTCACCGACCCGCGCAACCTCGGCGCCGTCGTCCGCTCCGTCTCCGCCTTCGGCGGCCACGGCGTCGTCGTCCCCGAGCGCCGCGCCGCCGGCATGACCGCGGGCGCCTGGAAGACCTCGGCCGGCACCGCCGCCCGCACCCCGGTGGCCCGCGCCACCAACCTGACCCGCTGCCTGCAGGAGTACCAGAAGGCCGGCCTCACCATCGTCGGCCTCTCCGCCGACGGCGACACCGAGGTCCACGAGCTGGAGGCCCTCGAAGGCCCCGTGGTCATCGTGGTCGGCTCCGAGGGCAAGGGCCTCTCCCGCCTCGTCGGCGAGAACTGCGACTTCCTCGTCCGGATCCCGATGCCCGGTGGCGCCGAGTCCCTCAACGCCGGTGTCGCCGCCGGCGTCGTGCTCTACGAGGCGGCCCGCCGCCGCATGGCCTGACCGTCCGCCTGACCCGTACGGGTGAGGCACCCCGGCTGTGATCTTGACGGGTCTCGGACATTCCGAGCCCGTCAAGGCAGTGTCCTAACCCCGCGTCACTCGGTTAGATGAGTGTGGACACCAGAACGCCCCGGCCGGGGTTCGACGATCAGCCGGCGCTGAGCATGGTCAAGGTGGATTCCGATCCCGCCCAGGTGATCGTGAACCACGCCAGCTTCCGGGTGCGGCTCGCGCCGGCCCCGCAGCCGAAGTTCGCCGCGAACCCCCGCGTGGCCGCCCACGCGGGGGCGCCGCGCCGCCGCCCCGTCGTGTGGACCGGGAAGGCCACGCCGGGCGCGACCGGGCTCCTCCAGGCCGTGCGCGAGTCCTCGGCCGCCGCGGTCTCCACGCTGGAGCCGGCCACCCAGACCATCCCGCGCATCGACGACACGATGCCCACCCCCGTCGTGCCCGCCGAGGCGGCCGCCCCGCTCCTGCCGCCGATGCGGCGGGCCGAGGGTGCCTACGACGACGTGTACGAGATGCGGCCGGAGACGGCGGCGTACGACGAGGACCGCCCGGCGCCCCAGCGGCACGGCTCCGACCCCGTCCGGCACGCCTACTACCCGGGGCGCCGGATGAACCTCGGCGTGGTGCTGCTCCCGCTCCGCGTCTTCCTCGGCTTCATCTCCATCTACGCCGGCATGGGCAAGCTCTGCGACCCCGTCTACTTCGACGGCGGCGAGCGCGGCTCCATGGTGAAGTGGCTCACCCAGCTGCACCCGTGGCCGCTCGCCGAGCCACTGCGGGACTTCGCGCTCCAGCACCCGGTCGGCGCCGGACTGACCGTGGCCTTCCTCCAGGTCGTTGTCGGCGTCCTCACCGTCCTCGGCCTCTGGCAGCGGGTCGCCGCCGTCGTCGGCGCCCTGCTGTCCGCCGCGCTCATCCTCACCGTGAGCTGGCGGACCGTCCCCGTCTACGACGCGCCCGACATCATCTACCTGGCCGCCTGGTCGCCGCTGATCATCGCCGGCGCCCCCGTCTACTCCCTCGACGGACGCGTCGCCGGCGAGGCCTGGCGGACCCTCGGGCCGCGCGCCGAGCTGTGGGAGCTGCGCCGCCGGGTGGTGCGCCGCTCGACCCTCTTCGCCTCCGTGGTCGTCGGCCTCACGCTGCTGATCGGCTCGGTCCTCGGCGGCGCCGTCCGCTCCACCGAGATGGTGACCGTCCCGGGCCCGAACGACGACCCGATCAACCACCTGCCGGGCCAGCCGCTGCCGACCGAGCCCGAGAAGCGCCGCACCCCCTCCCAGTCGCCGCGCGGCGAGCGCCCCGAGCCGTCCGCCACGACGACCCGCGAGGCCCGCGGCGAGGAGCCCGAGGAGACCCGCGAGGCGAGCCGCCCGACCGAGACCGGCGCCGGCAGCTCCTCCCCGACGCAGGAGCGGCAGCCGACCGCGCCGCGCACCACCGGCGGCACCACCAGCGGCAGCCGTACGCCGACCCGGTCCGAGCCCGCGCCGCCGCCGTCCACCAGCGACACCCCGAGCACCACCGGCGGCACCACCGGTGACGGCTCCACCGGCTCGACCGGCGAGCAGCCGCCGGCCGAGGAGTCGACGACCGGCGGCGAGGCCCCGAAGAACCCGATCGGCGGCCTGCTGGGCTGAGCCCGGAGCCGTACCCGCACCACAGAGGCGGCACCGTCCCGGCGGGGACGGTGCCGCCTCCGTCGTGTGCGGGCGGCCGGTCAGTGGCCCTGCGCGGCGAGCTCCTTCGCGGCCTCCGTCAGGTCCTTGGCGGTGTCGATGGCCCTCCAGTACGCCCCCTGGGGCAGCGGGAAGCCGGCCAGGCGCTTCTCGCGGGCGAGCCGGGGGAAGGTGGTCCGCTCGTGGTCCCCGAGATCGGGCAGGAGCTCCGTGAAGGAGGGCGAGAAGACGTACACGCCGGCGTTGATGAGGAAGGGCGACGGCGGGGCCTCGACGAAGTCGGTGATGTGCCCGAAGGTGTCGGTCTCGACGGCGCCCCACGGGATGCGGGGGCGGGCCAGGGCGAGGGTGGCGGTGGCGTCCCGCTCGTCGTGGAAGGCGGCCATCTCGCGCAGCGAGAAGCGGGTCCAGATGTCGCCGTTGGTGGCGTACCAGGGGCGGTCCGGCGCGGGCAGGTGCGCGGCGGCGTACTTGAGGCCGCCGCCCCGGCCCAGCGGCTCGGTCTCGACGACCGTGGTGACCTTCAGGGGGAGGTCGGCCTCCTCCAGCCACTCCTGGAGGACCTCGGCGAGGTGGCCGCAGGAGACGACGGCGTCGGTCACGCCCTCGGCGGCCAGCCAGGAAAGCTGATGGCCGATGATCGGGGTCCCGGTGCCCGGGATCTCGACCATCGGCTTGGGGCGGTCGTCGGTGTAGGGGCGCAGCCGTGAGCCCTGGCCGCCCGCCAGGACCACGGCCTGCGTCGGAGTGGTGTGCATACGGGGAACGATAGGTGCCCCGCGGGCGCGGGCGCGGTGACCGCGCTCAGCTCGTCGCGCGCATCACGCCGGTCGCGTACGCGGTGTCGCAGACCGGGCGGGAGAAGGACTGGGCGCGGGAGGGGCCGTAGTGCTCGACGGCGGCGCGGCCGAGGGCGCGGGCGATCGACACGCAGTGCTCGGCGAGCGAGGGGCGGTGCTCGACCTCGCGCTGGAGGTGGGTGAGGGCGACGCCCGGGTCCTTCTCCTGGAGTTCGGCGAGGAGCCGGTCGCGCAGGACGTCCTGCGGGGCGCGCGACTTGGCGCGGGTGGAGACGTCCGCGGAGGAGGCGGTCAGCATCTGGCCGTCGGAGTCCTGGCCGGCCCACGGGACGGCGGACACCGCGAGCGTTCCCGACAGGACCAGGACGACGGGCAGGACGAGGGCGAGGGAGCGGCCGATACGGCGGGCAGTGTGCGTCACGCAGGCGAGCGTAGCGGCCGGTAGTGATATGGCGACATTTAGTCACTCTCGCGAGGGACGGTTCGACGCGGCTTTTCGAATCCGGTGTTGACGCCGGGCTCCGGGGAGGGCCCCGAATGCCGGGGTTTTCCGGGGTAAGCCCGTTTAAACGAACGACCCCGCGTCCGCAAGGGACACGGGGCCGTTCGCCACGGGCCGTTTCCGGCCCCGGACTCACTCGCTGATGCGCTGCTCCGTGGACTTGGAGAAGACGTGCAGCTCGCCGGCGCGCGGGACGACGTGCAGCGTGGAGCCCTTGGCGGGGATCTCGCGGCCGCCGACGCGGATGACGATGTCCTTGTCCTCGCCGCCGACGCGGGTCGAGCCGTAGACGAAGCCGTCGGAGCCCAGCTCCTCGACGACGTTGACGGTCACGGCGACGCCGTCCTTGCTCGTCGGGCCGGAGACGTCGAAGTGCTCCGGGCGGACGCCGACGACGACGGTGGTGTCGCCGTTGGCCGCGGCGGTGGCGAGCGCGTCGCGGGAGACCGGGACGACGCTGTTGCCGAACTTCACGCCGCCCTCGGTGATCGGGACCTCGATCAGGTTCATCGCGGGGGAGCCGATGAAGCCGGCGACGAAGAGGTTGGCGGGCTTGTCGTACATGTTGCGCGGGGTGTCGACCTGCTGGAGCAGACCGTCCTTCAGCACGGCGACGCGGTCGCCCATGGTGAGGGCCTCGGTCTGGTCGTGGGTGACGTAGACCGTGGTGATGCCGAGGCGGCGCTGGAGGCCGGCGATCTGCGTACGGGTCGAGACGCGGAGCTTGGCGTCGAGGTTCGACAGCGGCTCGTCCATGAGGAAGACCTGCGGCTCGCGGACGATGGCGCGGCCCATGGCGACGCGCTGGCGCTGACCGCCGGAGAGCGCCTTCGGCTTGCGGTCGAGGTACTCGGTGAGGTCGAGGATCTTCGCGGCCTCCTCGACCTTGGCGCGGATCTCGGCCTTGTTGACGCCGGCGATCTTGAGCGCGAAGCCCATGTTGTCGGCGACGGTCATGTGCGGGTAGAGCGCGTAGTTCTGGAACACCATGGCGATGTCCCGGTCCTTCGGCGGCAGGTGGGTGACGTCGCGGTCGCCGATGCGGATGGCGCCCGCGTTCACGTCCTCCAGGCCCGCGAGCATGCGGAGCGAGGTCGACTTGCCGCAGCCCGAGGGACCCACGAGGACGAGGAACTCGCCGTCCGCGATCTCGATGTCGAGCTGGTTGACGGAAGGCTTGGTGGCACCCGGGTAGATGCGGGTCGCCTTGTCGAAAGTGACGGAAGCCATGGTGATGTGTCCCTTCACCGGCAGGAACGTGCCGGACGATCCGAGTAAAGGAAGGATTGAGGTCTAGTCCACCAGGGTGAACTCCGCTCGACGCTACCCCGACGCCGTCCGGTCTGTCAGTAGGCGCAGACGAAGAGATTTCCGACGCCCGGTCAGACGCTCCGGCGGCGGACCGGCGGACGGCCGGGAACGGATCCGGAGTTCCTCGTGGGGGGAGGGGGCCGCTGTGTAGAGTGGGCGACGCGCGCGCGGCCCCGTGCGTGCCCGCCGCCTTAGCTCAGTTGGCTAGAGCGCTTGACTTGTAATCTTGAGGTCGTCGGTTCGATTCCGACAGGCGGCTCCGTACGACGAAGGCCCCGCCCCCCCCGTGTGGGGGGCGGGGCCTTCGCGGTACCGTGCGGCGCGCACCCAGGGGGGGGTGCGGATGTGCGACGAAGGACTGATCGCTTGCGCAGAATCATCGCTCTGGGGGGCACGGCCGCGTTGCTGGCGGCCGCCCTGATGACGGGGGCCGGGACGGCCGCGGCCGCCTACGGGGACCCCTGGTTCGACATCGAGGACCGGGTGATCCAGCCCGGCACGTGGCCCGCCGAGGTGAGTCCGACGGGCGTCTCGTACGGCGAGGCGTTCGAGGGCACGCTGGTGTACGCCTTCAGCAAGGCGCCGCTGACGGACGCGACCTGGGCGAAGGGCGGGTTCCCCGCGGGGCTCTCGCTGCAGCACGAGGGCTGCCAGGCGCGGACGGGCGTGACCGGGGTGTACACGTGCTCCGTCTCGGACACGGACCCCTACCCCACCCTGGCGGTCGCGGCCGAGGAGAGCACCGCCGACGACACCACGGTGCACTACGGCTTCGTCTACGTCCCGCGCGGCGGTGACGTCGCGAAGGCCGTGAAGGAGGTGCAGACGGTCGACCTCCAGCTGGAGAGCGGCCAGCACGCGGCCCGCACGGTGACGGTGAAGACGGCGGAGCACGTCGCCCGGAACACCGTCGAGCTGTCGACCCCGCCGGTGTCCGCGGGCTCCACGGTCACCCACACCGCGAAGGTGCACGCGGTGGACGAGGGCACGCTCGACATCAACTTCGAGCCGGGCGAGGGCATGCGCCACTGGGAGGAGGACGAGCTCAAGGTCGGCGTCACCAGCGTCCGCCAGAGCTCGGGCACCACCGAGTGCGACCTCACCAGTGGCTATCTGTCGGCCGGCGGCGTGTCGTGCGAGATCGACCCGGGGGCGGACGGCCCGGTCGACGTCACCGTGTCGTACACGGTGAAGGCCGATCCCACCGCCGCCGCGTGGAAGATCGAGACCTCCGCGGTGTACGGCGTGTTCGACGCCGGGGACAACCCGGAGACCCGGAGCGCGTTCTCGGTGCTGAGCTCCCGTCCGGTGCCCACGCACTACGCGATGGTCTCCCGTGACGCGAGCGGGCGGCTGTACTGGCACCACGGCACCGGCCGGACCTCCCAGCCCTTCGCCGACTGGGCGGAGAACGTCGGGACGGGCTGGCAGACCTACAACGCGGTCACCAAGCTCGCCCCGATCACCACCGAGGCCGCCGGCGGCGGTGTCGTGGGCCGTGACTCCTCCGGTGTGCTCTGGAGCTACCGGACCACCGGCATGCCGTACGCGCCCTTCACCCAGCGGGTGCGGGTCGGCAGCGGCTGGGGGACCTACAAGCAGCTCGCCGGTGTCGGTGACGCGACCGGTGACGGCCGGCCCGACCTGATCGGCCGTGACGGGACCGGCGTGCTGTGGCTGTACAAGGGCACGACGAGCACCACCGCTCCCTTCTCGGCCCGCATCCGGGTCGGCGGCGGCTGGCAGGCGTACAACCAGCTCACCGGCGCCGGTGACCTCACCGGTGACGGCCGTGCCGACCTGATCGCCCGTGACACCACCGGCGTGCTGTGGCTCTACCCGGGCACCGGGCGGGCCGAGGCGCCCTACGGCGCCCGGGTCCGGGTCGGGGCCGGCTGGCAGGGCTACCCGCTGATGTCGTCTCCGGGCGACCTCAACGACGACGGCCGGGCCGACCTGATCGCGCGGGACGGCACGGGGAACACGTACCTGTACCAGGGCACGGGCAAGGCCACGGCCCCGTACCTGGGCCGGGTCAAGATCGCCCTCAGCGAGGAGCCCGCCTCGCCGAACGCCCTGCTCTGAGCCGTACGCGAGAAGGCCCCGCACCCGTGAGGGTGCGGGGCCTTCTCGCGTACCCGGAGGCTGCCGTCAGCGGCCCGCGATCCGGTTCGCCCACACCGCGACGCGGTCCGTCGTCGCCGTGTGGGTGGTGGCCTCGCGGTGGTCGGCGCCCCGGAAGGCGGCGTACATGGTCTGCACGCCGAGCCAGCGGAAGGGCTCCGGCTCCCACTTGCGGACCTTGTGGTTCACCCAGGGGAGGGTGGTGAGGTCGGTGGCGCCGCCCTGGCCGGAGTCCTCCTTGATGAGGTCGCGCAGGGTGCGGGCGGCGAGGTTGGTGGTGGCGACGCCGGAGCCGACGTAGCCGCCGGCCCAGCCGATGCCGGTGGAGCGGTCGAGGGTGGCGGTGGCGCACCAGTCGCGGGGGACGCCGAGGACGCCGGACCAGGCGTGGTCGATCCGGACGCCGGCGAGCTGCGGGAAGAAGCGGACGAGGATCTCGCGGAGGGCCTCGATCGTCTGCGGCTGGGTGCGGCCGTCGTTGTCGGTCTTCGAGCCGTAGCGGTACGGGACGCCCCGGCCGCCGAGGGCGATGCGGCCGTCGGCGGTGCGCTGGGCGTACATGTAGGCGTGGGCCATGTCGCCGAGGGTCTCCAGGCCGTTCCAGCCGATCGACTCCCACTGGGCGTCGGTGAGCGGTTCGGTGGCGATCATGGAGGAGTTCATGGGGAGCCAGGTGCGGCGCTGGCCGGCCAGGGAGGCGGTGAAGCCCTCGGTGCAGCGGAGCACGTACGGCGCGCGGACCGTGCCGTAGGGGGTGACGGCGTGCTTGGGCCTGATCTCGGTGACCGGGGTCGACTCGTGGATCGTGACGCCGAGCGCCTCGACGGCGGCGCGCAGGCCGTGGACCAGCTTCACCGGGTGGAGGCGGGCGCCGTGCGGGGTCCAGGAGGAGCCGACGGCGCCGGCGACGCGGATGCGTTCGGCGGTCTCGCGGGCGCCGTGGATCTCGCGGTCGGTCTCGCCGAAGGCGTGCTCGACGGCGTGGAACTCCTTGAGCCGGGCCAGTTGGGCGGGGGAGAGGGCGACCTCCAGGACGCCGCCGCGGTGCTGGTCGGCCTCGATCTTCTCGGCGTCGAGCACGTCGAGGACCTCGGTGACGGTGGCGTTCATGGCCTGCTGGAGGCGGACGGCGGCGTCGTGGCCGTGGAGCTTGGCGTAGCGGTCGCGGCCGGCGATGCCGTTGTAGAGCCAGCCGCCGTTGCGGCCGGAGGCGCCGTAGCCGCAGAAGCGGGCCTCCAGGACGACGATGTCGAGGAAGGGCACCGCCTTCTTGAGGTAGTAGGCCGTCCACAGGCCGGTGTAGCCGCCGCCTACGACGCAGACGTCGGCGGTGCGGTCGCCGGGCAGCGGCTCGCGGGGTTCGGGCAGGCCCTCCTGCGCGAACCAGAACGAGATGCCGCCGTTGACCGTGCCCGTGCTGCCCGTGCTGCTGTTCATTCCTGTCCCTCTTCCCGGTGCGTGGCGGGAGGGTACCGGGGGCGTCGGTCCTCTGGATACGGGTCTTTCGGCGGGCGGCGGCGGGCGGGCGCGCGCCTGGGTTCGGGAGTGCGGATTCCGTCGCTCCGGAAGGATCCCCCCATGGCTGTGCGCAGGACTCGGCGCGTCCTCGCCGCCGTGGCCGCCGCGGGCCTCATCGGCCTTGCCGCCGTGGGGTGTTCGCCGGACGGCGGAGCGTCGCCGGACGCGACGGGGAAGGCCGCGGCGGCTCCGGCGGCGCACGCGGAGACGCTGAGCGTGCCGCCGTCGGCGGTGGAGGGTACGAAGATCGTCGTCGGTGACGCGGACGCCCCGCACACGGTCACGGCGGACGCGGGCCCGGGGAGGTTCGCGGCGTTCCGGGCGGCGCTGTTCGCCGCGCGGCCGGCCGACGAGTCGGAGGACGCCTCCACCGCCGGCCACCTGCTGCGGATCGCGGACCGGGTGGACGGGCTGCGGGGCGACGCCTTCGACCGGGCGGTGCGCGAGGAGGGGCACCGGGCGTGGGTGGCGGACGCGGAGAAGGCGTTCGAGGACTCGGGCGTCGGCGGCACGCCGTCGGTGCTGGTGGACGGGAGGGCGCTGGACGGCGGGGCCGGGCTGTACGACGCGGGCGCCTTCGGGAGGCTGCTGGACGGCGCGCTGGGGTCGTAGGCTCGGGAGGGTGATCGACGTACCCGAGGAACTCGCGGTCTCCCAGGCGAAGTACAACGGCGAGGCGGGGCGGGCGTTCGTCGCCGCGCTGCCTGGACGGGCCGAGGACTTCCTCGGCCGGTGGGGGCTGCGGCTCGACGGGCCCCCGATGCACGGGGTGGCGTCCCTGGTGCTGCCCGTGGAGCGGTCGGACGGCACGCCCGCCGCGCTCAAGCTCCAGCTGCTCGACGAGGAGAGCGAGGGCGAGCCGGTCGCGCTGCGCGCGTGGGGCGGGGACGGGGTCGTCCACCTGCTGGAGCACGATCCGGAGACGGGCACGATGCTCCTCGAACGGGCCGACCACCGGCGCCACCTGTCCCGGCTCGGGGACGAGCGGGAGGCCGTGCGGATCCTGGCCGGGCTGCTCGCCCGGCTGTCGGAGCGGCCGGCGCCGCCCGGGCTGCGGCGGCTCGGCGCCGTCGCGGACCGGATGCTCGCGCGGGTGCCGGACGCGGCGGCCCGGCTCGGGGCGGAGGACGCGGCGCTGCTCCGCGACTGCGCCGCCGCCGTGCGGGAGGTGGCGGGCGAGCCCGGGGACCGGCTGCTCCACTGGGACCTGCACTACGACAACGTGCTCGGGGCGGAGCGCGAGCCGTGGCTGGTCATCGACCCGAAGCCGCTCGCCGGGGACCCGGGCTTCGAGCTGCTGCCGGCCCTGACCGACTTGTGGAACCCGGACCCGGCCGAGATCCGGTGGCGCTTCGACCTGCTCACCGAGCGGCTCGGGCTCGACCGGGAGCGGGCCCTGGCGTGGACGCTGGGGCGGGTGCTCCAGAACGGGCTGTGGGACGTCAAGGACGGCGAGGGGGCGCTCGACGCCGACCAGGTGGTCATCGCCCGGGCGCTGCTGGCACGCTGACCCCATGATCCGTACCGCCACCCCGGCCGACGTGCCCGTCATCCACGCCCTGATCCGCGACCTCGCGGAGTACGAGAAGGCCCTCGACGAGGCCCGGGCCACCCCGGAGCAGCTCCACGAGGCGCTGTTCGGCGAGCGCCCCGCCGCCTACGCCCACATCGCCGAGGACGGGGACGGCGAGCCGGTCGGCTTCGCGCTCTGGTTCCTCAACTTCTCGACCTGGCGCGGGGTCCACGGCATCTACCTGGAGGACCTGTACGTCCGTCCGGAGGCGCGCGGCGGCGGCCACGGCAAGGCGCTCCTGACCGAGCTGGCCCGGATCTGCGTCGAGCGCGGCTACGAGCGCCTGGAGTGGTCGGTGCTGAACTGGAACCGGCCGTCGATCGACTTCTACGAGGCGCTGGGCGCCCGCCCGCAGGACGAGTGGACGGTCTACCGGCTGACGGACGGGGCCCTGGCGGCGCTCGGCGCACCGGCGACGGTGTAGGAAGTCCTCATGTGCAACGATCACGGCAACCACGGCGACGACATGGGCGTCGAGGCCCGCTTCCGGCGGATCACCGCCTTCATCGAGGACCGTCTGACCCCGCTCTTCGACCCCGCGAACGGCAGTGACCACGGCTTCGGGATGGACGACACCTCCCGTGCCCTGCGGGCGCTGCGCTACACCGTGCAGGCCGCCTCGCAGGTCACCGGCCTGGTGGAGAAGCGGGAGACGGCGCCGGAGCTGCGTCAGGTGGTGGACCAGGCGCTGGAGCACAACTGGGACGCGCTGCGCTCCATCGCCCGGATGTGGGAGGACCACGAGGACTTCCGCAAGGAGTTCAAGGCGCACTCCTGGGACGTGCTCGGCGTCTGAGCCGCCTCACGGGATCAGGACCACCTTGCCCATCGTGCCCCGGGTCTCCAGGGCGCGGTGGGCCTTCGCCGCTTCGGCGAGGGGGAAGCGGTGGACGGCGGGGCGCAGGGTGCCGTCGGAGGCGGCGGCGAGGGCGGCGAGTTCGAGGGTGCGGACGTCGCCGCCGGCCTTCTGGATCATGACGGGGCCGAGGACGGAGCCGGAGGTGATGCCGCGCGCGGCCAGTTCCTCCTCGGTGAAGGTGAGGGCCGCCCCGTCGTGGAGTCCGGCGCCGGACCAGCCGAAGACGAGGTGCTGTCCGCCCTTGCCGAGGAGGCCGACGGCGGCGCGTCCGGTGTCGCCGCCGACGGAGTCGAAGACGACGGTGGCGGTGCGGTCGCCGAGGAAGCCGCGGACCTCGTCGGGCCAGCCGGGTCGGGTGTAGTCGACGGCGAGGTCGGCGCCGTTCTCGCGGACGCGGGCGACCTTGGCGGGGCCGCCGGCGAGACCGATCACGGTGGCGCCCGCGTTCTTCGCGTACTGGACGAGGAGGGTGCCGATGCCTCCGGCGGCGGCGGGCACGACCGCGACCGACTCGGGCCCGAGGTCGGTGAATTGGAGGATGCCGAGGGTGGTGCGGCCGGTGCCGATCATGGCGACGGCCTCGGCCTCGCCGAGGTGGTCGGGGAGTTCGTGGAGCCGGGCGGCGTCGGTGACGGCGAGCGAGGCGTAGCCGCCGGGGTTCATGCCGAGGTGGGCGACGACGCGCTTGCCGAGCCAGGACGGGTCGGTGCCCTCGCCGAGGGCGTCGACGGTGCCGGCGACCTCGCGGCCGGGGATCGTGGGGAGTTCCGCGGGGGCGGGGAAGGGGCCGGGCAGGCCTTCCCTGAGGGCGGTGTCGAGGAGGTGGACGCCGGCGGCGGCGACCGCGACGCGGACCTGGCCGGGGCCGGGCACGGGGTCGGCGACCTCCTCGTGGGTGAGGTTCTCGGCGGGTCCGAAGGCGTGGAGGCGGACGGCGTGCATGGTGGTTCCCCTGTCGTCGTGTGGTCGGCGTGCGGCCGTCGCGTGGCCGGCGTGCGGTGCCCGGCGGGCGGCCGTGCCCCCAGACTCGTACCTCGACCTTGCTTGAGGTCAAGGGCGGGTTGTCGGTGGCGTGGGACACGATGGGGGCATGAAGCGAACGACCAAGGCGCCCCGCCGGGTGGAACTGCGGCTCCCGCCCCTGGAGCCGTACGGGGGCGGGCTGGCGCCCGACGGGGACTACGACGGCCTGGAGCTGGCCGGGCTCGACCTGACGGGCGCCTCGGGGGAGGGCGCCCGCTTCCTGGACTGCGCCGTGCGGGAGTGCGCGCTGGACGGGGCGCGGCTGACCGGCGCCCGGTTCCTGGACTCGCGCCTGGAGGCGGTACGGGGCGTGGGCACCGACCTGTCGCAGGCGCAGCTGCGGGACGCCGAGGTCGTGGAGGCGCGGTTCGGGGGGACGCAGCTGCACGGCTCGGCGTGGGAGCGGGTGCTGGTCCGGGGCGGCAAGTGGGACTACCCGAACCTGCGCTCCGCGACCCTGCGGGACGTGACCTTCGAGGGGTGCGTCCTGGTCGAGCCGGACTTCGGCGGGGCGAGGCTGGAGCGGGTCGCCTTCGTGGACTGCGAGCTGGTCGGGGCGGACTTCTCCGGCGCGAAGCTGGCCGACGCGGACCTGCGGGGGGTGCGCCGGCTGGAGATCGCCCGCGGGGTGGAGTCCCTGGCGGGCGCGGTGATCTCCTCGGCGCAGCTCCTCGACCTGGCGCCGGTCCTCGCGGCGCGGCTGGGGGTGCGGGTGGAGGACCGAGCGTCCCCCGGGGCTACGTGACGCGCGGGAAGCGGGCCTGGAGGTCCCAGACGGCCGGGTTGTCGGCCAGGCCCTCGTGCATGTCGGTGAGGTCGGCGATCAGGTCGTGGAGGAAGTCGCGGGCCTCGCGGCGCAGTTCGGCGTGCGAGAAGGTGAGCGGACGCTCGTCGCCGGGCATCCAGTCGGCCTCGACGTCGACCCAGCCGAAGCGGCGCTCGAAGAGCATCCGGTCCGTGGACTCGGTGAAGTCCAGCTCGGCGTACTGGGGGCGGGCGGCGCGGCTGCCCCGCGGGTCCCGGTCGAGCTGCTCGACGATGTCGCAGAGCGCCCACGCGAAGTCCAGGACCGGCACCCATCCCCAGGCCGTGGACACCTCCCGGTCCTCCTTGGTGTCCGCGAGGTAGACGTCCCCGCAGAAGAGGTCGTGCCGCAGCGCGTGCACGTCCGCCCGCCGGTAGTCGGTCTGCGGGGGGTCGGGGAAGCGCCGGGAGAGGGAGTAGCCGATGTCGAGCACGCCCCGATGGTGTCACGCCCCGCCGCGGTCAGGCGCGGTGGACCGCCCGGGCGACCCGCGGGCCCAGCCAGCGCTTGAGCCGGCGCAGGGCCTCCAGGCGGCCGGCGGCGCGGTCGACGCGGTAGTAGAGCTGCGGCGGCACGTACGGCAGCAGCGGGGAGTGGCGCTGGCCGAGGAGCGCGAACATCCGGTCCGGCTCCAGGCCCATGTAGCGGGGCAGGTTCTCGTACCACCGGGCGCTGAGGCGGGCCGCGCTCTGCGCGGAGACGAGCGCGGCGCGGCGGCGCCTGCCGTAGGCGGTGAGGGCGGCGTCGAGGGCGGCGGGGGTGTCGGGGCGGTCGCGCAGGGCCTCGGCCAGCGCGAGGGCGTCCTCCAGGGCGAGGGTGGTGCCGGCGCCGATCGAGTAGTGCGTGGTGTGGGCGGCGTCGCCGAGCAGGACGGTCCGGCCGCGGTGCCAGACCCGGGTGGTGAGGGTGCGGAAGCGCAGCCACTGGGCGGGCTCGGCGCCCCGGTCGCGGCCGATCAGCCCGTGCCCGTCGAGGAGGTCGTGGAAGAGCTTCTCCAGGAGCGCCAGGCAGTCGCCCTCGGGCATGGTGTCCAGGCCGAGGCCGGTCCAGGTGCCGGGGGCGCACTCGACGACGCAGGTGGAGCGCTCGCCGCTGAAGCCGTAGGCGTAGCACCAGATCCAGCCGTGCTCGGTCTCCTTGAAGGCGAAGCTGAAGGAGTCGAAGACCTTGGTGGTGCCGAGCCAGATGTAGGGGTTGCGGCCGGTGGTGAAGGCGGTGCCGTAGTGGTCGGCGTGGGCCTCGCGCAGGACGCTGTGCACGCCGTCGGCGGCGACGACCAGGTCCGCGTCGGCCAGTTCGGGGGCGTCCGGGCCGTCGACCGGGTGCTCGTACGCGACCTCGACGCCGAGTGCGGCGGCCCGGTCGGCGAGCAGGCCGAGCATCCGGCGGCGGCCGATGCCGAAGCCGGCGTCGCCGCGGTGCACGGTCCGCTCGTCGCGGACGATCGCCAGGCCGTCGGTCCAGGTCACCGAGGCGTCGGCGACGGCGGCGGCGGACTCGGGGTCGCCGGCCCGCAGCTTGTCGAGGAGCCCGGCCCAGTAGGTGACGCCCCAGCCGTAGGTGGAGCCGGCCGCGTTCCGCTCGTAGACGGCGATCTCGTGGGAGGGGTCCTGCCGCTTGAGCAGGATCGAGAGGTAGAGGCCGGCGGGCCCGCCACCGACGACGGCGATCTTCACGTGCGCTCCCACGGGGACATGACGCTGTGCGCTGGAACAGTGGCGCACAGTAGCAGTCTCAGGGGAGCAGGCGCTGTTCCTTCGCGACCGCCACGGCGCCCGCCCGCGTGTCGACGCCGAGCTTGGCGTAGATCCGGCCGAGGTGGGTCTTGACGGTGGCCTCGCTGATGAAGAGCGCCCGGGCGATCTCCTTGTTGCCCAGCCCGTGCGCCAGCTGGCCGAGGATGTCCCGCTCCCGGTCGGTGAGGGACGGCCCCGCGGCGCCGCGCATCCGGTCCATGACCCGGCTGGCGACCGGCGGGGAGAGCGCGGTGCGGCCCTGGGCGGCCGAGTGGATCGCGGCGAACAGCTCCTCCGGCCGCTCGGCCTTCAGGAGGTAGCCGGTCGCGCCCGCCTCGATGGCGCGGGTGATGTCGGCGTCGGTGTCGTAGGTGGTGAGGACGAGGACGTGGACGCCGGTCGGCGCGATCCGGCGGGTCGCCTCCACGCCGTCGATGCCGGCGCCGAGCTGGAGGTCCATGAGGACCACGTCCGGCTTCAGCTTCGCGGCCATCGCCACGGCCTCCTCGCCGCTGCCGGCCTCCCCGACGACCTCGATGTCGGGGGTGCTGCCCAGCAGGGCGAGCAGCCCGGCGCGGACCACGACGTGGTCGTCGCAGAGCAGGATGCGTACGGTCACGGGCCGGCCTCCGTCGGGGGTGCGAGGGGTACGAGCGGGATGGCGGCGGAGAGCACGGTGCCCTCGCCGGGGGACGACTCCACCGTAAGCGTCCCGCCCAGCTGCCGGGCCCGGACCCGCATCGCGGGCAGGCCGTGGCCCCGTACGCCGCCGTCGGCGCGGGACGCGGACGGGTCGAAGCCGCTGCCGTCGTCGGCGACGTCCAGGACCACCTGGTCGTCGAGGTAGGTGAGGGTGAGCGCGGCGGAGGTGGCGGCGGCGTGCTCCCGGATGTTGGCGAGCGCGCCCTGCGCGATCCGCAGCAGCGCCGACTGCGCCCGGTCCGGCAGCGGCACCGGCGTGCCGTCCACCCGGAAGGCCGCCGACTCGCGCTCCGCGAGCCCGCGCAGCGCCTGTTCCAGGCCGCCGCCCTCGGCGAGGTCGGCGGGGGCCAGGTCGTGCACGAAGCGGCGGGCCTCGGCGAGGTTCCGCTCGGCGATCGACTCGGCGGTCCGCACGTGCCGGCGGGCCGCGGCCGGATCGCTCTCCCAGGTCAGGTCGGCGGCCTGGAGCAGCATCTGCTGGCTCGACAGGCCCTGCGCGAGGGTGTCGTGGATCTCCATGGAGAGCCGCTGCCGCTCGGCGAGGGTGCCCTCCCGCCGCTCGATCGCGGCCAGTTCGCGGCGGGTGCGGATCAGGTCGTCGATGAGGGCGCGCTGCCGGGCGGCCTGCCGGTCGGCGTGGACGAAGACGCCGGTGGCGAGGGCGGCGACGGCCGGCGGGGCCACGATCAGGTTGGGGTCCCAGCCGCCGTGCGACAGCTGCACCTGCGCGAAGACCACGAAGGCGGTGAGGAGGGCGACCAGGACGACCGCGGCCTTCGGCGGCAGGGTCCGCAGGCCGGTGTAGAAGAGCGGCACCGCGCACCAGGCGAAGCTGGGGGCGAGGACGACGAGCACCGCCCAGACGGCGACGACCGTGCACAGCCAGGCGATCCGGCGCGGCGTGGCCCGGGTGCCGAGGACCGGCCCCAGCAGGTAGAGCGCGGCGAGCGCGCCGGAGAGCGCGATGATCCAGGGGCTGCGGCCCTCCCACGGGTGGCGCAGCAGGAACCGCGCGAGGGAGGCGCCGAGCAGCAGGAAGAACGCCACGTGCATGACGCGCGCGAGCCAGCCGGCGTCCGGGTCGTGGCCGGCCGGGGAGCCGGGGAGCCGCCCCTGCGCCGCGGGAGCGTGCGGGGCCTGCGGGCTGTGCCGCGCGTGCCGGCCGGTCCGGTCCACCGTCTCGCCTCCTTCGCGGGCTGTGCGCCCGGTGCCGCGCGACCGCTCGCCCGCGCTGACCTGGGTGTACGTATCCATGCTGACCCGCGGGGACCACGCGGGCATCAGCCGATCGGCTGACCCCGGCATCCTCCGGTGCGCGCCGCGGGGCCAGCCGGAACGTCGACCGTGCGGGGCCGGGGGCGGACCCAGGATGGAGGCAGAGCGAAGGAACAGCCCTCCTCCACCCGGACCGGTCAGGTCCGCCCACGACCTCCTCGGGAGCCCGTCATGAAGAAGAAGCTCGTCCTCGGCACCACCGTCGCCGCCGTCCTCGCCGCCGGCACCTTCGGCGCCGTCTCGGCGAACGCCTCCGCCCCGGCCGCCGCTCCCGCCGCCGTCGCCAAGGCCGACGCGGGCAAGGACAACCTGCGCCAGACCACCCACCTCACCGTCGAGGCCGCCACCGACGCCGCGCGGGCCGCCCTGGACGCCGCCGAGAAGGAGAACCAGCGGGTCTCCGTCGCCGTCGTCGACCGCAACGGCAACACGATCGTCACCCTGCGCGGCGACGGCGCCGGCCCGCAGTCCTACGAGTCCGCCGTGAAGAAGGCGTACACCGCCGTCTCCTGGAACGCCCCGACCTCCGAGCTGGCCAAGCGCCTGGAGCAGGCCCCGAACCTCAAGGACATCCCCGGCACCCTCTTCCTCGGCGGCGGCGCCCCGGTGGCCGCCAACGGCGGCCCGATCGCCGGCATCGGCGTCGCGGGCGCCCCCTCCGGCGACCTGGACGAGAAGTTCGCCCAGGCCGGTGTCGCCGAGCTGGCGAAGTAAGCACCCGAGCGACACCCCACCAGCGGGTGAGGGCGCCCGATTCCCCCCGACGGGCGCCCTCACCGTCACCTTCTGTCCGACTTGTCTAGGATCCTCACGTGACCCTCAGCAGCCGGACCGGACGGTCCCCGAGGGCCGCCGCCTCCCTGGCGGCGGCCCTCGCCGTGCTCGGCCTCCTCGCCGGGTGCACCCCGGCGACCGGCGGGGTGCGGGGCACCCCCGGCGCGTCCGGGCTGCGCGACCCGTACTTTCCCAAGCTGGGCAACGGCGGCTACGACGTCGGCCGCTACGCCCTCGACCTCGCCTACGACCCCGGCACCGGCCGCCTCGACGGCACCGCGCGGATCACCGCCCGCGCCACCCAGGACCTCTCCGCCCTCAACCTCGACCTCTCCGGCCTCACGGTCGCGAAGGCGACCGTCGACGGCGCGCCCGCCGCCGTCAGCCGCGCCGGGGGCGAGCTGACGATCCGCCCGCACGACGAGTTGCCCTCGGGCCGCGAGTTCACCGTCACGGTCGACTACTCCGGGGTGCCCGAGCCGCTCACCGACCCCGACGGTTCGACCGAGGGCTGGCTGAGGAGCGCCGACGGGGCCGTCGCGGTCGGCGAACCGGCCGGCTCCACGACCTGGTTCCCCGGCAACCACCACCCCTCCGACAAGGCGGAGTACGAGATCGCGCTGACCGTCCCGAGCGGGCTGACGGCGCTCTCCAACGGCGTCCGCGTCTCCTCCGGGGCCGTGTCCGGCGGCCGCACCCGCACGGTCTGGCGCCAGACCGAGCCGATGGCGAGCTACCTCGCCACCGTGACGATCGGCCGGTACGCGACCACCACCGGCACCGCGCTCGGCTCGGTCCCCGTCGTCACCGCCGTCGAGCCCTCGCTGGTCTCCGCCACGGCCGCGCTCCGCGCCGAGCTGCCCGGCATCCTCGCCCGCCAGGAGGAGCGCTTCGGCCCCTACCCCTTCGGTGCCGCCGGGGCCGTCGTCACCGCCGACGGCCTCCTCGGCTACGCCCTGGAGACCCAGACCCGGCCCGTCTTCCCGGCCGCCTCCTTCGACCGCCCGACGCTCGTCCACGAACTGGCCCACCAGTGGTTCGGGAACTCCGTCACCCCCGAGAGCTGGCGGGACATCTGGCTCAACGAGGGCTTCGCCACCTACGCCGAATGGCTGTACGCGGAGGACCACGGCTCCGTGCCCGCCGCCGACAGCTTCGCGGCGGCCTTCGCCGAGGACGCCAACTGGGCCTTCCCGCCCGCCGATCCGCCCGCCGCGGAGAACCTCTTCGACCCGCCCGTCTACCAGCGCGGCGCCATGGTCCTCCACAAGCTCCGCGAGGCCGTCGGCGACGGGGTCTTCGACCGGCTGCTGCGGGGCTGGGCGGACGGGCACCGGCACGCCAACGCCTCCACCGAGGACTTCACGGCCCACGCGGAGGAGGTCGCGGGCCGCGACCTCGACGAAGAGGTGTGGAAGGTCTGGCTGTACGGCGACGACCGGCCGGCGAAGCCCTAGACCAGGGACTTCCGCAGGACCACGCACGGGCGGCCGTGCGCCCGGTCGGGGCGGCGGTCGGTCTCCTCGTACCCGAGGGCGGTCCAGAAGGCGAGGGCCGCCGGGTTGTTCTCCAGGACGGCGAGCCTGAGGCCCGTACGGCCCGAGGCGCGGAAGCCGTCCTCGACGTGGCCGGCGAGGCGGCGGCCGAAGCCCGCGCGGTGTTCGTCGGAGTGGACCATCAGCAGGCCCAGCCACGGGTCGGGGTCGGCCGGGTCGGGGTGGCGGGCCAGGGTGACGGCGACGGCCACGAGCCGGCCCTCGGAGCGGGCCAGCAGCACCTCGACGGACGGCTCGGCGAGCTCGGCGGCGAGGGCGGCGGCCACCTGCTCGGGCCGCACGTCGTCGGGGTCCGGGAAGTCGCCGCTGAGCTGTTGGAACTCACGGTTCGACGCGTACAGCGCGGTGAGTTCGGTGAGCAGCGGCCCGGGCAGCGCGGCGCCGTCCTCCAGGGCCTTGGGCGCGAGGGTCTCGACGATCACGCGGCCAGGGTAGCGAGACGGCCGGGCCCCGGCGGGCGGATGCCCGGCCGGGGCCCGGCCGTCGGGGCGGGGACCGTCAGAGGTTCACGCCGAAGTCGCGGGCGATGCCCTCCAGGCCGGAGGCGTAGCCCTGGCCGACCGCGCGGAACTTCCACTCGGCGCCGTTGCGGTACAGCTCGCCGAAGACCATGGCGGTCTCGACGGCGGCGTCCTCGGAGAGGTCGTAGCGGGCGATCTCGGCGCCGCCGGCCTGGTTCACGATGCGGATGTACGCGTTGCGGACCTGGCCGAAGTTCTGCGAGCGGGAGACCGCGTCGTAGATGGAGACCGGGAAGACGATCTTGTCGACGGTGGCCGGGAGGCCCGCCAGGTTGACGTTGATCTGCTCGTCGTCGCCGCCGCCCTCGCCGGTGCGGTTGTCACCCGTGTGGACGATGGTCTGGTCCGGCGTCGACTTGTTGTTGAAGAAGACGAAGTGGGCGTCCGAGGCCACCTTGCCGGCGGCGTCGACGCCGATCGCGGAGGCGTCGAGGTCGAAGTCGGTGCCGGTCGTCGTGCGGACGTCCCAGCCGAGGCCCACGGTGACGGCGGTCAGGCCCGGCGCCTCCTTGGTCAGGGAGACGTTGCCGCCCTTGGAGAGGCTCACTGCCATGGGAAGTCCCTTTCATCGTGGTTCACACGCTGTCTTCGCCCGGAGAAACGCGCAGCGGCGCCCGGCGGTTCCCGACCGCGAAAACAGGGTGACGGTCCGTGCCCGTCCCGGGGAACATGGAGGCATGTCAGGTCCGTATCAGATCCGCGGCTCCGTCTCGCTCCCCGAGGCCGAGCTCCAGTGGCGATTCTCGCGCTCCTCGGGTCCCGGCGGCCAGCATGTGAACACTTCCGATTCGCGCGTCGAGCTCCTCTTCGACCTCGCCGCGACCGAGGCCCTGCCCGAGGTGTGGAAGGCCCGCGCCCTGGAGCGGCTCGCCTCCCGGCTGGTGGACAGCGTGCTGACCGTACGGGCCTCGGAGCACCGCTCCCAGTGGCGCAACCGCGAGACGGCCGCCGTCCGGCTCGCCGCGCTCCTCGCCGAGGCGACGGCCCCGCCGCCGAAGCCCCGCAAGGCCACCCGCATCCCGCGCGGCATCAACGAACGCCGCCTCCGCGAGAAGAAGCAGCGGGCCGAGACCAAGCGCGGCCGCCAGGGCCGCGACTGGGGCTGAGCCCCCGGATCCGCGGGCCCTCCGGCCCTCAGCCCAGGCGGCGGTACCGGCCGCGGAAGTACGTGAGGGGGGCGTCGTCCGGGGCGGGGAGGGCGACCTTCAGGACGCGGCCGACGACCAGGGTGTGGTCGCCCGCCACCACGCGGCTCTCCGTGCGGCACTCCAGGGTGGCGAGCGTGCCGTCGAGCAGCGGGGCCCCGCTCTCCTCGCCGCGGGTGAACGGCAGGTCGGCGAAGAGGAGGCGGTCGGAGACGCGGCCCTTCATGGCGAAGCGGCCGGCGACGTGCCGCTGGTTCTCGGCCAGCACCGACACCGCCCAGACCGGCACCTCCTCCAGGAGGTCGTCCATGCGCGAGCCGTTGCGCAGGCTCACCAGCACCAGCGGCGGGTCCAGCGAGACGGAGAGGAACGCGGTGGCCGTCATGCCGACGTCCTCGCCGCGCGGGCCGTCGTCGGGATCGTGCGCGGTCACCAGGACCACACCGGCCGCGAGGCGGGACATGGCCGCCCGGAACTCGTCGTCGCTCACCCCCTCAGCATGAGGGATGGCGAGGTCCGTGACGGGAGGCGGGAGCGGGGTCTTCTGGAGCACACCGGCACGCTAGCCCCGGGCCCTCGCGGGCCGCATCGGGCCCGGGGACCAGACCGGCGCCCGGCGCGGGACCTAGGACCGCCGCCCGGATCCGCGCCCCCCGCCGGGCTTCCGCCGAGTCTTCGCCGGGCTTCCGTTGCGGTCCCGCCGCGCCTCCGCCGGGCCTTCGCCGGGCTCCCGTCGGTGCCGGAGCGCGGTCGTTCCGGCGGTCACCGTCGACCCGCCGGATTCCGCCACCTTATGCTGTGACTTGAGTCACAGAGGGCACTATTTGCTGACCCTGTGTACCGGGTGCGCAGCTCGCTGTGATTCAGTTGCGGGGACAGTGCGGTACGAAGCCGATGAGAATCCTGGAGTTGCTGTCGAGGTCTCGGGGAGAGCGAGCGATGGAGACCGAGTCGGAGCCCTACGTCCGTCTCTCGACCCTGCGGCAGCTGCATCAGGTCGTGGCGGACCTCAACACCGCCCGCAGCCTCGCGGACACCGTGCAGACCGTCGCCGACGGCGTCGTCGCCGGCCTCAACTACCAGCTGGCCTGCGTGAACCTGGTCCGGCCCGACGGTGACCTGGTCGTCGCCGCCTTCTCCGGAGACCCCGCCGCCGAAGCCCTCATCACCGGCCGCGTCGGCTCCCGCGACGCCTGGGAGCGCCGCCTCGCCATGGCCCTCCCCTGGGGCGACCTGCGGTTCATACCGCACACCGAGGGCTGGGTCCTGATGGACGACGACGTCCCCCAGTGGCACACCGACGGCCCCGCCCCCCGCTTCGAGGACGAGTGGCACCCCCACGACCGCCTCTACGCCCCCATGTACGCGTCGGGGACGGGACGCGAACTCCTCGGCGTCATATCCGTCGACCGCCCGCGCAACGGCCGGCACCCGGGCCCCTGGGGGCAGGAAGCCCTCCAGATGTACGCCTCCCAGTCCGCCATCGCGATCAGCAACGCCCGGCTCCGCTCCAACATGCAGCGCGCCCTGATACGCCTGGAGCGCGAGCAGCAGGCCCTGCGCGCCAGCGAGGAATCCTTCCGGCAGGCCTTCGAGTACGCCCCCTCCGGCATGGCCATCGCCGAACTCGGCGGCGACCAGCACGGCCGGCTCCTCCGCACCAACGACGCCCTCTGCCGCCTCCTCGGCCGCCCCGCCTCCGTGATGCGCCGCTACTCCTTCGCCGACCTCGTCCACCCCGAGGACATCGGCACCCTGCTCCGCACCTCCGCCGAGGGCGGCCGGGCCGAGCTGCGGCTCGGCCGGCGCGACGGCACCTACGTCTGGGTCTCGCTGCGGAACTCGGTGGTCGCCGACACCGCCGACGGCCCCCGCTTCCTCCTCACCCACGTCGAGGACATCGAGGAGCGCAAGCGGCACGAGCTCCAGCTCGCCCACCGCGCCTCCCACGACGCCCTCACCGGCCTGCCCAACAGCGCCGAGCTGCGCTCCCGGCTCTCCGCCCGGCTCTGCGAGCGCCCCGCGCGCACCGGCGCCTACCAGGGCCCCGGCCCCGACGCCGGCTTCGCCTACGACCCCGACCCGCTGCCCGCCGTCCACGACGGGGGCTACGAGTACGAGCACGAGCACGAGCACGGCTTCGGCTTCGAACCGGCCGGCGGCGGGGCGTACGACCACCACGTCCACACGGTCGCGCCGACCGGCGGCGACACCGACGACGGCACCAAGGGGCTCGCCGTCCTCTTCTGCGACCTCGACGGCTTCAAGTCGATCAACGACCGCTTCGGCCACCACACCGGCGACGCCGTCCTCATCGAGGTGGCCCGCCGGCTCACCACCGGCGTCCGCGACGGCGACACCGTCGCCCGTCTGGGCGGTGACGAGTTCGTCGTCCTCGCCGACGGACTCGGCGCCGCCGACGCCGCCGACCTCGCCGTCCGGCTGCGGAACGCGATCATCCCGCCCATCCGGGTGGACGGCCGGGCGGTCCGCGTCGGGGCCAGTTTCGGCATCGGCTGGGCCGAATGCGGGATGACCGTCGAAGAGGTCCTCAACTCCGCCGACCAGCGGATGTACGTGGAGAAACGGTCCCGTGCCAAGGTGCACCGCCGGGCCGGGTGATCGTTCCCGGCGCGGCGGCTTCATTCGTTCGGGGTAGGCTCGCCGGGTCGGCGACGGCTGGCGAGCATGGAGAGGTGACCCGGATGGCTGCCGGTAACGACGGCGCGAACAAGCCCGAGGACGACGATCCGTTCGGCTATCTGTACGCCGACGGACAGGCAGCGGCTGGCCGCGCCCCCCAGGGCGGAGGCTACGGCTACCCGGGTCCCGCACCCGCGCAGCCGGGTGTGCCGCGCACCTCGTACAACCAGGTCAGGACGGTCGGCGAGCGCCAGTACGGCCAGCCGCCGGCCCAGCCCTACGTGCCGCCGCAGCAGCAGGCGCCGTACGGCCAGCCGCACCCGCAGTACGCGGCGCCGGAGACGTACCCCGGCAACGAGCGGACCCGGCAGGCCCCGATGCCGCCCCAGCGCGGGCGCGGCCCCAACACCAAGGGCCTGCTGATCGGCGCGGTCGCGGTCGTCGCGGTCGTCGTCGCCGGCATCACGGCGGCGATCATCGGCAACCAGGGCGAGAAGAACGGCCCGACCGCCGGCGGCACCCCGACCTCCTCGGCCCCGGCCACCCCCAGCCAGGAGCCCTCCGGCTCCGCCGAACCCTCCACCGAGCCGACCAAGGCCGAGCTGCCCAAGCAGGACGCGGCGACGCTCACGCTCGGCGGCAGCGCCACGCTCGCCAAGGACGTCAAGGGCGCGGAGGGCGCGGACGGCGCCTACGTGGCGGGATTCAACGCCCAGGGCTCCTCGGTGACCTGGAAGGCGAACATGCCCGACGGCGGCAACTACGCCCTGACCGTCCGGTACGCGATCCCCGCCGTCGACGCCTTCGCCACGCTGACGGTCAACGGCAAGCCGAACAGCCAGCCGATCGGTCTGAAGAACTTCATCAAGTCGACCGACCCGAACCTGGAGAAGAACTGGCAGACCACCTGGGCGCCGGTCGAACTCCAGAAGGGCGAGAACGAGATCAAGATCTCCTGCGAGGCCGGCAACCAGTGCGACGTGCTCCTCGACTGGGTCGAGGTCACCCCGCCGAAGGGCTCCTAGCCCTCAGGGCCTCTCCTCCGTGACCGTCACCTTCGGGAGCAGGTCCGCGAGGACCCCGGGGTCGTACTCGCCGGCCACGGGGGCGGCGACCGTGGCGGCCGAGAGGGCCACGGCGCGGGCCAGGCGCTCCGGCCAGGGGTCGGACCCGACCAGGCCGGCCAGGAGGGCGGCGACCACGGAGTCGCCGGCTCCGGTCGGGTTGCCGTGGACCGGTGCCGGGGGCGCCGCCCGCCAGAGGCCCTCCGGGGTGGCGGCCAGCAGGCCGTCCGGGCCCAGGGACGTGACGACCGCGTGGGCGCCCCTGCGGCGGGCGTCCTGGGTCGCGCGGCGCGGGTCGCGGGAGCCGGTCAGGCCCGCCAGCTCGTCCGCGTTCGGCTTCACCAGGTCGGGGCGGGCGGCGATGCCCCGCCGGAGCGGTTCGCCGCCGGTGTCGAGGAGGACCGGGACGCCCGCCGCCCGGGCCGTACGGACCAGGTCCGCGTAGGCGCCGACGTGGACGCCCGGCGGGAGGCTGCCGCACAGGGCGACGGCCGCGGCGCCGGCCAGCAGCTCCGCGTACCGGGCCCGGAAGGCCGACCACTCGTCCGGGGCGACGGCTGCGCCGGCCTCGTTGAGCTGGGTGGTGTCGCCCGCGCCGGTGTCGACGACGGCGACCGTGCGGCGGGTGGCCGCCTCGGTGCGCACGAGCGCGTCGGTCAGCCGGGGGACCGGGGCGAGGAGTTCGCGGAGCCGGTCCCCGGTGGGGCCGCCTGCGAAGCCGGTGACGACCGTCTCGTGACCGAGTGCGGCGAGCACCCGGGCCACGTTGACGCCCTTGCCGCCGGGGCGCTCGGCGCTGCGCGCGACCCGGTGGCTGGTGTGCGGGACCAGGGCGGGGACCTCGTAGGTGAGGTCCAGCGCCGTGTTGAGGGTGACCGTGAGAATCACCTGTCCACCCCCCGTACCTCCGGTAAGACCTGTGGGACAGGCGCGATCATGCCAAAGGAACGGCGATCGGCCCAGCCCCCGGGCGGTCCGCCGTCCCTTTCGCCCCGATCAGGCGTTCTGCGGCACCCGGGTGGGGACGCCCTGCGGGGCGACGATCCACTCGCCCTTGCGCATGACGCCCTTCACGTCGAAGGCGGCGTCGAGGACGACCATGTCGGCGTCCTTGCCGGGCTCCAGGGAGCCGACCCGGTCGTAGACGCCGAGGAGGCGGGCCGGGTTGGCGGAGATGGCCTGCACGACGGACTCGACGGGGAGGCCGTCGACCGTGGCGGCGCGCTTGAAGGCGCGGTCCAGGGTGAGGGTGGAGCCGGCGATGGAGCCGCCCTCGACGAGGCGGGCCACGCTGTCCTTCACCTCGACCTCCAGCGGGCCGAGCATGTAGCGGCCGTCGCCGAAGCCGGCGGCGTCCATGGCGTCGGTGATGAAGGCGACCCGCTCGGGGCCCGCGTGGTGGAAGGCCAGCTCCAGGGCGGCCGGGTGGAGGTGGGTGCCGTCGTTGATCAGCTCGACGGTGATCCGCTCGTCCTCCAGGAGGGCGGCGATCGGGCCGGGCGCGCGGTGGCCGAGACCGGGCATCGCGTTGTAGAGGTGGGTGGCGACGGTGGCGCCGGCGTCGATGGCCTCGACGGTCTGCTCGTAGCTGGCGTCGGTGTGGCCGATGGCGGCGATGACGCCGTGCTCGGCGAGGAGGCGCACGGAGTCGATGCCGCCGGGCAGCTCGGTGGCGAGGGTGACCATGCGGGCCTGGCCGCGGGCGGCATCGATCAGCTTGAGGACGTCGGCCGGGTGCGGATCGCGCAGCAGCGTCTCGTCGTGGGCGCCCTTGCGGCAGGGGGAGATGAACGGGCCCTCGAAGTGGAGGCCGGCGATCTCGCCCTGCTCGGCCAGCTCGGAGAGCAGGCCGGCCCGCGCGGTGAGGAAGTCCATGTCGCCGGTGACGAAGGAGGCGACGACCGTGGTGGTGCCGTGCAGCCGGTGGGTGTGGACGCCCTTGAGGACGTCCTCGACGGTGCCGGAGGTGAAGGAGGCGCCGCCACCGCCGTGGTTGTGCATGTCGACGAAGCCGGGCACCAGCCAGTGGCCGGTGAGGTCGAGCACGGGGGCGTCCTCGGGCGCGCTGCCGGCGATGCGGCCGCCGTCGACGATCACGCGTCCGTTCTCGACGATCCCGGTGGGCAGCACGACGCGTGCGCCGGCGAGAACCTTGTGATCGGACATCAGGCGGAAACCTCCGAGTCGGTGGGGCGCTGGTCGGCGAGCAGGTCCCAGGCGAGGAGGCCCGCGCCCAGGCATCCGGCGGTGTCCCCGAGGGCCGCCGGGACGATGACGGGCAGCTTCTGGAAGGTCACGCGTGCCTCCACCGCGGCCCGAAGGGGTGTGAACAAGGTTTCCCCGGCCTCGGCCAGTCCGCCACCGATGATGAGCGTGCGGGGGTCCAGCAGGGTGAGGGCGGTGACCAGCCCGTCGGCGAGGGCGTCGACCGCCTCCTGCCAGACGCGGACGGCGACCGGGTCGCCGGACTCGACCGCCTTGGCGCAGTCGGCGGCGTCCGCGTCGGGGTCGCCGGAGGCCTCGGCCCAGGCGAGGGAGACGGCGGAGGCCGAGGCGTACCGCTCCAGGCAGCCGCGCTGGCCGCAGCCGCAGTCGGTGCCGCCGGGGCGGACGACGATGTGGCCGATCTCGCCGGCGTAGCCGTGGGCGCCGGCCTCGATGCGGTCGCC
The DNA here is from genome assembly GCF_042746075.1 of Streptomyces sp. NPDC058758. Classification (NCBI taxonomy): domain Bacteria; kingdom Bacillati; phylum Actinomycetota; class Actinomycetes; order Kitasatosporales; family Streptomycetaceae; genus Streptomyces; species Streptomyces sp. NPDC058758. Next base: position 107,680 of record NZ_JBHYPS010000015.1, read on the forward strand.
GATGCCGATGGCGCCGGCGATGCCGGTGCCGAGCGGCACGAAGAGGAAGCGGTCGGCGCCGTGGCCGGCGCCGATGCGGCCCTCGGCGAGGCCGCCGGTGCGCACGTCGTGGCCGAGGGCGACGGGGAGGCCGCCGAGGCGCTCGCTGAGGAGGGCGCGCAGCGGGACGTCGCGCCAGCCGAGGTTGGCGGCGTAGACGGCGATGCCGCGGTCGGCGTCGACGATGCCGGGGACGGCGACCCCGGCGGCTGCGGCGGGCTCGCCGTACCGCTCCTCGCCAAGGGCGCGCAGCTCCTCGGCGAAGGCGAGGATCGTCTCGACGACAGCTTCCGCGCCGCGGTCGCGCCCGGTGGCGCGGCGGGCCTCGTGGAGCAGGGTGCCGTCCGCCCCGACGAGGGCGGCCTTCATGCCGGTGCCGCCCACATCCAGGGCGATGACGTGTCTCACGGGGGACATCCTCGCGCGAGACCGCCCTAAAGGTCTAGTCCACTGCCGAGGATTGTTGCGCTCGGATACAAATTCGGACCCCCGGTGTGGGGGGTTTGTGGCGAAGCTCCCCCCGGAGTTGCGGAAGTGATACCCGAGTGGTGTAGACCTCTTGTCCGGGGGCGGGGCAGACTTTCGGCCCCTGCCCGGATGTATCCCGGATGTACGTGCAGCTCACTGCTGCTCAATGACGAGCAAAAGGTGGATGAAGCCGTGGAGCGGCGACGATTCCTTGGACTGACCGCGGCCGCCGCCGCCCTGGGCCTGACCGCCACGGTCGCCGGCTGCGGCACCCTCGGCGGCGACGGCGGCGACGTGACCCTCCGCCTGGTCGCCGCCGACTACGACCTCACCGGCGGCAACACCACCAAGAAGTACTGGGACGACCTCGTCGCCGCCTTCCAGGCCGGCCACCCGGGCATCAAGGTCCAGGTCCAGGTCGAGTCCTGGGACGACGTCGATCGCAAGGTCGCCGAGATGGTGAAGGCCGGCCAGGCCCCCGACGTCGCCCAGATCGGCGCCTACGCCGACTACGCGGCCGCCGGACAGCTCTACGCGGCCGACGACCTCCTCACCATCCCCGTGCAGGCCAACTTCCTCCCGGCGCTCGCCGAGGCCGGCGAGAACGACCGCACCCAGTACGGCCTGCCCTTCGTCGCCTCCACCCGCCCGCTCTTCTACAACGCCGACCTGTTCGACAAGGCCGGGATCGAGCCCCCGACCACCTGGGACGAGCTGGCCCAGGCCGCGAAGAAGCTCAAGGCGGAGGGCGTCCGCACCCCCTTCGCGCTCCCCCTCGGGCCGGAGGAGGCCCAGGCCGAGTCCCTGATGTGGCTGCTCGCCGGCGGCGGCGGCTGGACCGACGACTCCGACCGGTACGCCATCGCCTCCGAGGCCAACACCGCCACCTTCACCTGGCTCAAGGACGAGCTGGTCGGCCGGGGCCTCACCGGGCCCATCGCCCCCGGCAAGCTCAACCGCAAGGCCGCCTTCGCCGCCTTCGCGCGCGGCGAGGTCGGCATGCTCAACGGCCACCCGTCCCTCGTGCAGGAGGCCGCCAAGCAGGGCGTCAAGGTCGGCCAGGCGCCGCTGCCCGGCGTCGACGGCCCGGCCAAGGCGTCCATGGGCGTCGCCGACTGGATCATGGGCTTCAAGCAGAACGGGCACCGCGAGGAGATAGGCACCTTCCTCGACTTCGTCTTCAGCGACGAGAACGTGCTGAAGTTCGCCGGCGACAACGACCTGCTGCCCGTCACCGTCAGCGCCTCCACCCGCATGGAGACCGCGGCCGAGCACGCCGGCCTGCGCGAGTTCCTCAAGGCGCTGCCCACCGCCCAGCTGCCGCCGGTCGGCAAGACCTCCTGGGCCAAGGTCAGCGAGACCATCAAGCAGGACATCGGCAAGGCGGTCACCCCCGCCGGCCGCCCGGCCGACGTCCTCGGCGCCATCGCCCGCACGGCGACGGCGGCGGAGGCGGCGGAGTAGACCGCGGCGGTCCGCCGGCGGCGGAGTGGACCGCCGGGTAATAGGTTGGTCGTATGACCGAAGAGACGCCGGAGGAGCCCGGGACGCCGGAGCCCTCGGAAGGGCCGGAGAAGCCGGAGCCTTCGGAGGGGTCCGGGGCGGCGAAGGGGCCGGAGGGGCCCACCGCGCCGGAGGCGCCCACCGCGCCTGAGGGGTCCGGGGCTGCGGAGGCGCCGGAGGCGCCCGGTGCGGCGGACGGCGACGGCGGGGACGCCGGCGACGGCGGCGGGCTCGGGGAGCGGGAGCGGGCCGTCCTCGCGGTCGAGCGGCGCTCCTGGCCCGGCCCCGGCGCCAAGGAGCGGGCCGTCCGGGAGGGCCTCGGCCTCTCGCCGACCCGCTACTACCAGCTCCTCAACGCCCTCCTCGACGATCCCCGCGCCCTCGCCCACGACCCCGTCACGGTCAACCGCCTGCGACGGGTGCGGGAGGAGAGGGAGCGCCGGAGGTAAACCCTCCGCGAAGCAGCCGCGGGGTGAGTCCGGCCACGCTGACGCGGCGCGCCCGCATGGGTAGGGTCGGTCCCATGGTCAGCAGCCTTCCGCACCCGGCCACACCCGCCGGCCGCGACGGCCTGGACGCGCTCCTCGCGCGTCCTTCCGAGGCCGTCGTCGCCCTCGACTTCGACGGGACGCTCGCCGAGATCGTCCCGGACCCCGAGCAGGCCCGCGCCCATCCCGGCGCCGTCCCCGCGCTCGCCGCCCTCGCCCCGCACCTGGCCGCCGTCGTCGTCGTGACCGGCCGGCCCGCCGGGGTCGCCGTCCGCCACGGCGGCCTCGCCGGGGTGCCCGGCCTGGAGCACCTCACCGTCCTCGGCCACTACGGCGCCGAGCGCTGGGACGCGGCCACCGGCACCGTCACCGCCGCCGCCCCGCACCCGGGGGTCGCCTCCGTCCGCGCCGAACTCCCCGGCTTCCTCGACCGGCACGGCGCCTGGACCGGCGTCTGGATCGAGGAGAAGGGCCGGGCGGTCGCCGTCCACACCCGCCGCGCCCGCGACCCGCAGGGCGCCTTCGAGGCGCTGAAGGGCCCGCTCGGCGACCTGGCCGCCGCCCACGGCCTGGTCCTGGAGCCGGGCCGGATGGTCCTGGAGCTGCGGCCGCCGGGCATGGACAAGGGCGTGGCGCTGGCGCAGTTCGTACGGGAGAAGGGCGCGGGTTCCGTCCTCTACGCGGGCGACGACCTCGGCGACCTGCCGGCCTTCGCCGCCGTCGAGAAGCTGCGCGGCGACGGCCTGCCGGGCCTCCTGGTCTGCTCCGGCTCCACCGAGGTCCCGGAACTCGCCGACCGCGCCGACCTCGCGGTGGCGGGCCCGTCCGGGGTGGTCGCGCTGCTCGCGGAACTGGCGGGGGCGGTGCGGGAGGGCTGAGGGCCCTCCCGCACCGCCCCCGGGGGACGTGCGGACGGTCAGTGCGCGGCCGGGTTGGCCACGGTGATCGTCAGGTCGTCGCCGGCGTCGCCGGTGACGGTGATCTTCACGCCGTGGCCGGCGACCTTGACGCTGGCCTGCGGCGCCGAGGCGTCGTAGTAGGCGTTCGGGTCGGTGTCGTCGAAGACCGGGATGCCCGGCACCGACGGGGCGCAGGCGGCCAGGGTCTGGACGGTCTGCTGCTTGCCCTTGCCGGCCAGGACCTCGGTGTGGAGGCAGGTGGCGTCGGTGGCCTCCAGGCCGAAGGTGGCGTCGAAGGGCTGGCGGCGGTTGCTGGGCGCGGCGCCGTTGGGGTACGTGAACGGCGTCGGGCGGGCGTCGACGGCCATGGCCGAGCCGCCGCCGGGGTGGTTGCTGACGTTGTTGTCGTCGTAGGACCGGTCGACGTACCAGACGAGCATGCCGTTCTGGTAGCGGAAGTACTCGACCCAGTCGGGGGCGGTCAGCGGCTTGCTGAACTGGTACGGGCCCTCGGCGAGGAGCGCGTCGGCGCCGACGTACTCGCGGTTCTCCACCAGGTAGTACCGCGGGTAGGAGGCCGACTCGGTGCCGGTGGAGACCTTCCAGCGGCCCTGCGCGGTCCAGCCGCCGGCGCCCTGCTCGACGTCGTCCGTCGCCAGCGTCGTGCCGCCGCTGGACAGCGAGATGTCGTCCAGGAACGCGCCGGCGAGGTGCACGCCGCCGTCCGTCTGGTAGCGGAAGCGGAAGAGGGACGGCTGTCCGGCGGCGTCGTACGAGAACCGCAGGGTCGTCCACTTGCCGGCCGAGGAGCCGTCGACGGCCTCGCCGGCGCGGGACCAGGTGGCGCCGCCGTCGAGGGAGTACTCGGCGAAGAGGTAGTCGAAGTCCGCCTCGATCTCGTACCAGGCGCTCGCCTTCACGGTGACGCGCGGGGCGGCCGGGACGGAGCGGGTGAGCGACTGGTTGAGGCCGTCGGCCGACCCGGTCCACCAGGCGTGCGCGCCGGAGGTCGGGGTGGCGTAGGTGGTGCCGGCGGTCTTGTCCGGGAGCGCGACGCGGACGGCCTGCGCCTTGCCGGCCTGCTGGAGGGCGGCGGGGCTCAGGGTGTGGCTGCCGGTGGTGCCGAGCGGGGCGTCGACGTAGTCGAGCCAGCCGAGGAAGAGCTTCTCCTCCGCGCCCATCAGCCCCGGGTGGGTGCCGATGCCCGCGTTGGCGGCGGCGCCGTGGCCGAGCCAGGAGCCGGAGCTCATCAGCGTCCAGAAGGCGGTGGAGTTCTCGCCGCCGTCGGTGTCGTAGTAGTCCGGCAGGCCGAGGTCGTGGCCGAACTCGTGGCAGAAGACGCCGAGTCCGCCGTTCTCGCCCTCGGTGGTGTAGTCGCCGAGCCAGTACTTCGACTGGCCGATGCGGGCGCCGCCGGCCTTGTTCTGCGTCCCGGCGACGTCCGGGCCGGTCAGCCCGTAGTCGTCGCCGTTGACGTACCAGCGGTGGGACCAGATGGCGTCCTCGCCCTGGGCGCCGCCGCCGGCGTCCTCGCCCATGCCGGCGTGGACGGCCTGGAAGTGGTCGATGTAGCCGTCGGCCTCGTCGAAGTTCCCGTCGTGGTCCCAGTCGTTGCGGTCCCAGACGTCGAACTGCGCGAGGTACGCGTCGATCTCGGCCGGCGACTTCCCGGCGGCGATCTGCGCGTCCCACCAGGCGTTGCCGGTGTCCTGGATGAACGCCCACGAACCGCCGTTGTCCTCCACGGCGTTGTCGCCGTAGGTGGAGGCGTTGCCGGGGACCTTGACCCAGTCCTCGACGACGTTGGAGACGGAGTAGGCGCCGTTCGACAGCTTCTCGTAGTACGTCTTCATCGACTCGCCGGGGCCGTTGAAGAGGTTCTCGTAGTAGGCCTTGTCGAAGTCGGCGGTCCAGGCGTTGGAGTTGTCCGTGGCCCGGTCCGGCTGGGCGATCTGGTTGTGCAGCGGCCCGGGCGTGGTGCCGAGCTTTCCGGACCCCTGGTCGCCGAACTCGGAGAGGATCGTGAGGATCTTCTCCTGCCGCACGGCGGTGGTCGTCTCGGTCTCGGCGAACTTCCCGGGCGCGACCTCGACGACGCCCCGGGCGTTCGCCTTGGCCTTGCCCTTGGCGACCAGGTCGATCGCCTTCTCGCGCAGTTCGGTGCGCTGCTTGGTGAGCGGCCCGGGCCGGTTGTCCGCCCGGTGCGCGCCACTGGTGCCGGCCGGGGCGGAGCCCCCGGCTTCCTGCGCGACGGCGGGGACGAGCCCCGTCGCGAGGAGTGCGGTGAGCGCCGACCCGAGGGTCATGCTCACGACAATCTTCTTCACGTAGTGCGATCCCTTCGCTCGCATGCGGGGGGTGTGCCGCATGGTTCGCGTGGTTCCGTTGAGGGTGTACGGACCGCCTGGGGGAACGATCGCCGCGAGTGTGCCACGGGAACACCCCTCAGGAGGAGGGGTCGTCACCGATTAACGGAACCGAAACACCGGGTCCGGGCCGACACCGACCCCTTGTGCTCCGGATACGCCTAGACTCGATGGCGGGAGGTGTGTGGTGACCGCCATTGAGGACAGGCCGCAGATGTTGGCCGAGGAGTTCGAGCGCATCGCCGCCGCCGCCGAGCGCGAAGGCGTCCGGATGGAATTCATCCACGGCAGGCTGGGAGTCAAGGCGGTGCCGGACGGCGACCACGACGAGATCATCCGCTGGCTCATGGAACGTTGCATGCAGCACCGCCCCGATCTCTGGCTCTACCCCGAACGCGGCCTGCGTGTCGAGCGCTACCGCAAGGGTCACGCCAAACCTGACGGCGCCCTCGCCCCCAAGGGCTCCTTCGCCGGTCAGGGGGAATGGGCCGACCCCGGACAGGTGGTCATGATCGTCGAGGTCACCTCCTACGACAGCGACACCGACAAGCGCGACCGCGAGGAGAAGCCGAGCGCGTACGCCCAGACCGGCATCCCTGTGTACCTGCTCATCGACCGGGACACCTGCGAGACCCTGGTCTACACCGAGCCGGACGGCGACACCTACGCCAACCTCGCCCGCCGCCCCTTCGGCCGCACCGTCCACCTCCCCGCCCCCGTCGACATCACCCTCGACACCGAACCCCTCAAGGACTGGGTGCGCTGACCGCTCCCTGACGGCGGGAGCGGCGGGAGCGGCACGGGGTGAACCGGAGGCCGTACGCAACGGGCCGGCATCCCCGTGCGCGCCCGCTCACCGCGCCCCCTCCGCGTCCGTCCCCTCACCGGAGCAGGAGGTCCACCACGCCCGTCAGGTCCTCCTTGGGGTCGCCTTCCGCCAGGCGGCGGCGCATGAGGGCGAAGTAGGGGGTGAGGAGTTCGGGGCTGACGCCCTGGTCGGCGGCGGTGGTGAGGAAGGTGGGGGTGCCCGCGGTCTGCATGCCGAGGTTGCTGACGACGTCCGTCGTGTAGTCGCCGGATGTGAGCCGGTCGGCGGTCTGGGCGATGTGGGGGGCGGCCATGGCGGTGAGCCATTCGGTGAGGAGGGGGGCCAGGGCGGCCGGGTCGACGTCCTCCTCGCGGATCAGGGCGAAGGCGTGGGCCGTGCCGGCGAACATGCCGTACATGGCGCTGAGCAGGGCCACGTCGTGGAGGGCCGCGTGGCCCGGGTCCGTGCCCACATAGCGGGTGGCGGCGGGGACGGCGAGGGCCGGGGCGTGCGTGTCGAAGAGGGCCTGGTCGCCGCTGTAGAAGACGTAGCCGCCGGCCTCCGGGACGCCGATCGTCGGCGGGACGGCCATGATGCCGCCGTCCAGGTAGCGGGCCCCACGGGCCTCGGCCCAGGCGGCCCGGGCGCGGGCCTGGGACGGGGTCGTCGTGGTCAGGTTGACCACGTCCTTGCCGGTGAGGCCGGCGGTGTCGAGCACGGCCTCGACCGAGGCGTCGTCCAGGAGGCAGACGACCACGAGGGGGCTCGCGGCGACGGCCTCGGCGGCGGTCGCCGCGACCGCCGCGCCCTCGGCCGCGAGCGGTTCGGCGCGGGCGGCGGTGCGGTTCCAGACGGTGAGGGGGTGGCCGGCGGCCAGCCAGGTGCGGGCGAGGGCGGTGCCCATGGCGCCGAGGCCGAGGAGGGTGACGGGGGTCTTGGGGAGGGAGTGCGCTGCCATGGGCCAAGGCTGTGGCAGGGCTGCGAGCCGCTCAAGTACCCACTTCGGAGTGGGTGGTTACCCTGGGGTGAGCGAGCAGGTCGGAGGGGGCGGACATGGCGACGGTGAACCGGCCGGAGTGCGACGGCGGACACGTCTGCGGCATCGACATCGCGATGGAGGTGATCGGCGGCAAGTGGAAGGTGCTCATCCTGTGGGCGCTCCACGAGGTGCCGGAGCGGCGCTTCGGGGAGCTGCGGCGGATGGTGCCGGGCATCACCGAGAAGGTCCTCGCGTCGCACCTGCGGGAGATGGAGGCGGACGGGATCGTCCGCCGCGTCTCGTACGAGGAGGTCCCGCCGCGGGTCGAGTACGGGCTCACCAAGGCCGGCCTCCGGCTCAACGACGCCCTGGAGCCGCTCGCGGCCTGGGGCAGGGAGCGGCGGGAGGGCGACGCCGCGGGGGACGAGGGCTGAGGGGTCTTCGCCGCCCGGTGTCCGGACCGCCGGGTCAGTCCGAGGGGGCGCGCAGGGCTTCGAGCTGGTCGAGGAACCAGCGCTGCGGGGGGAGGGCGGTGGCGGCTTCGGCCAGGCGCTTGGTGCGTTCGGCGCGCTCGGCGGGCGGCATGGTGAGGGCCGCGTGGAGGGCCTCGGCCGTGCCCGAGACGTCGAAGGGGTCGACGGTGAGGGCGTCCTTGCCCAGCTCGCGGTGGGCGCCCGCGCCGGTGGACAGGACCAGGGCGCAGCCCTCGTCGGAGACCACGGGTATCTCCTTCGCCACCAGGTTCATGCCGTCGCGGACCGGGTTGACCAGGGCCACGTCGGCGAGGCGGTAGGCGGCGAGGGAGCGGGTGAAGTCGTCCTCGACGGAGACGAGGACGGGCTGCCAGTCCGCGGTGCCGAACTCGGCGTTGATCTCCTCGGCCAGCTCGACCACCGACGCCGTGTAGGCGCGGTAGGACTCCAGGTCCTGGCGGGAGGGGTAGGCGGAGGCGAGGTGGACGACCCGGTCGTGCCACTCGGGGTGGGTGGTGAGGAGCTCCCGGTAGGCCAGGAGGCCGCGGAGGATGTTCTTCGAGAGTTCGGTGCGGTCGACGCGGACGATGGTCTTCCGGCCGCCGACCTCCTCGCGCAGCCGGGCCAGCCGGTCGTCGACCTGGGGGCGGTGGGCGAGGGCCCGCAGGTCGTCGCCGTCGACGCCGAGCGCGTACACCCGGACCCGGGTGCGGCCCTTCCCGGTGTCGTGGCGGCGCCACCGCACCCCGTGCCAGGGGTCGCCGCTCGGCCGGACGCCCTCGGAGGTGCCGGTGGAGTCGTCCCGCCCGGAGCAGCAGCCGATGAAGTGGTCGGCCCATCCCCAGGTGTGGAAACCCAGCTCGTCCGCGCCGAGCATGCCCCACAGCAGCTCCTCGACGATGTCGTCCGGCACCATCCGCAGGTACTCGGAGGACGCCCACGGCGTGTGCGTGAAGTGCCCGATCCTGAGGTCGGGCCGCAGCTCGCGGAGCATGCCGGGGACGAGGGCCAGGTGGTAGTCCTGCACCAGGACCGCCGCGCCCTCCGAGGCCTCGGCCGCCAGGGTCTCGGCGAAGGCGCGGTTGTAGGCGCGGTAGGAGGCCCAGCGGCGGCGGAAGGCGGCGTCGAAGACGGGCTCGCGCGGGATGTCGTACAGGTGGTGGTGGAGGAACCACAGCACCGAGTTCGCGATGCCGTTGTACGCGTCGGCGTACACCTCCGGGTCGATGTCGAGCATCCGGACCCCCGGCTCGGCGACCCCGCGCCGGACGGCCTCCCGGTCGCCGTCGCCGAGCGCCGCGCACACCCAGAGGCTGTCCTGGGAGTCCACGGCGCTCAGGCCGGAGACGAGGCCGCCGCCGCCCCTGCGGGAGGAGAGGGTGCCGTCGTCACCGAGCGTGTACGAGACGGGCCCTCGGTTCGATGCCACGAGTACGGAAGCCATGTGGCGAACCTAGCCCGTCCCGTAAACGCTCAAACGTACGTATACGGTCAGCGGTCGGCCGGATACGGACGGCCCGCGCGCCCGGCGCCGGCCGCCTAGCGGATCCGGCGGCCGCGCATCGCCGCCTTCGCGACCAGGCCCGTCGCCGCGAGGACGACCGCCAGCGCGCCGAGCAGCCACAGCCGCTCGCCGTGGGAGCCGGTTCCGGCCATCGAGCCGCCTGCGCCGCCGCCGGTGGTGCCGGGGCCGGGGCCGGGTGCCGGCACCGCGGTGGTGGCCACGGAGGGCGAGGGGGTCGGGCCGGCGGTGGTGGCCACGGAGGGGGTCGGGTCGGCGGTGGTGACGTCGTCGTACCGGGGCTGCTGGTACCGCTGCCCGACGGGTTCGACGACGGGTTCGACGACGGGTTCGACGACGGCATCGGCGGCATCGGCGACGGCGGCGGCCGGACCGGCCGCCGCCGCCGACGGCGAGAGCGTGCCCGCGGCGAGCAGGACCGCCCCGAACAGGCGGGCGGGGCCCGCCCCGCGCCGGCGGACGGGGTGAGATCGTACGAAGCGCATAAAAGGGCAATGTAGGCAAAGCCCATCATCTGCGGACGTTACGCCACGCGACGGTGCGCGTACTCCGTGATCTCGGCCATCGGCGGGCGCTCCTCCGTGTCCACCGCGTACGTCCGCGGCTCGAAGCCGCTCTCGCCCCGCTCGAACTGGGTCAGCCGGGGGCGGACGAGGTGCCCCCGGGACAGCCGCAGCTGCGCCGTCCGGTAGATCGCCGCCGCCATCCGGCCCAGCGCCTGCCCGTCCTGGTGCCGGTGCTTGCGCACCCCCACGTCGACCTGCGCGAGCGCGTCCAGGCCCACCGTGTGCAGCGCGTCGACGAGGAGGCCCAGCTCCACTCCGTAACCGACCGGGAAGGGGAGCCGTTCGAGCAGCGAGCGGCGGGCCGCGTACTCGCCGCCCAGCGGCTGCACGAAGCCGGCCAGGCGCGGCCAGTGCAGATTGAGCAGCGGGCGGGCCACCAGCTCCGTCACGCGACCGCCCTGACCTGGGGCGTCGCCGAAGGGGCGGTCGTACATCGCCTTGACGAACTCCACGTCCGGGTCGGTGAGCAGCGGGCCCACGATGCCGGTGACGAAGTCCGCCGAGAAGTCCCTGAGGTCCGCGTCGACGAAGCAGACCACCTCCCCGGTCGTCACCATGAGTGACCGCCACAGGACCTCGCCCTTGCCGGGCACCGCCGGGATCCGGGGGAGCACGTCGTCGCGGGCGACCACGCGCGCGCCGGCCGCCGCCGCGGCCTTCGCCGTGCCGTCCGTGGAGCCCGAGTCGATCACCACGAGCTCGTCCACGAGCGGGGCGGCCGGGCCCATCAGCTCGCGCCGGATCACGCCGACGATGTCCCCGACGGTCGCCTCCTCGTTCAGCGCGGGCAGCACCACGCTGACCGTCGTCCCCCGCTTGGCGGCGAGGACCCGCTCCAGGGGCCGGTCGGACACGGACCAGGACCGCCGGTCCAGCCAGCGCTCCACTTCTTCCAGCAACGTGATCTCCATCTCGCGGATCGGACGACCGTCTCCACCTTCGAAGCCTTCGGTTACAGTCTTGAACAACGCGGATGCCCGATGCATGTCGGGGTCCCACCCGCGTCTCACAATCGAATACCGCTCATCCAGAGGGGCAGAGGGATACGGCCCGTTGAAGCCCCGGCAACCCTCCAGTCGGTTCGTCTTGCACCCGCGAGGCCCCCGGCTAGGGAAGGTGCCAAATCCGTCTCATGGCGAACAATTCGTCATGGGAAAGATGAGGAGAAAGGGCCTCGCCTCCATGGCTGTAAACACCGTCGCACCCGCAACCGCCGCTGCCGACACCACCGCCTCCACCATCGATCTCGGCCCCGCGTCCGGCCTTTCCTGTCGCGAATGCGGCCAGGTCTTCGCCCTCGGCCCGATCTTCGCCTGCGAACTCTGCTTCGGCCCCCTCGAAGTCGCCTACGAGCTGCCGCTCGGCGACCCCGAGGCGCTGCGCAAGCGGATCGAGGCCGGCCCCGCGAACATCTGGCGGTACGCGCCCCTGCTGCCCGTCCCCGCCGACGTCGCCGAGAAGCCGAACCTGAACCCCGGCTGGACCCCGCTCGTCAAGGCCGACAACCTCGCCCGCGAGATCGGCGTCGCCCCCGGCAGGCTCTTCGTCAAGGACGACTCCGGCAACCCGACCCACTCCTTCAAGGACCGGGTCGTCGCCCAGGCCATCGAGGCCGCCCGCGCCTTCGGCTTCACCACCCTCTCCTGCTCCTCCACCGGCAACCTGGCCGGCGCCGTCGGCGCCGCCGCCGCCCGCGCCGGCTTCCGCTCCTGCGTGTTCATCCCGCACGACCTGGAGCAGGGCAAGGTCGTCATGGCCGGTGTCTACGGCGGCGACCTCGTCGCCATCGAGGGCAACTACGACGACGTGAACCGCTTCTGCTCGGAGCTCATCGGCGACCCGCTCGGCGAGGGCTGGGGCTTCGTGAACGTCAACCTGCGCCCGTACTACGGCGAGGGCTCCAAGACGCTCGCGTACGAGATCTGCGAGCAGCTCGGCTGGGTCCTCCCCGACCAGCTCGTCATCCCGATCGCCTCCGGCTCCCAGCTCACCAAGATCGACAAGGGTCTCCAGGAGCTCGTCAAGCTGGGCCTGGTCGAGGACAAGCCGTACAAGATCTTCGGCGCCCAGGCCGAGGGCTGCTCCCCGGTCTCCACCGCCTTCAAGGCCGGCCACGACGTGGTCCGCCCGCAGAAGCCGAACACCATCGCCAAGTCCCTCGCGATCGGCAACCCGGCCGACGGCCCCTACGTCCTCGACATCGCCCGCCGCACCGGCGGCGCCGTGGAGGACGTGAACGACGAGCAGGTCGTCGACGCGATCAAGCTGCTCGCCCGCACCGAGGGCATCTTCGCCGAGACCGCGGGCGGCGTGACCGTCGGCGTGACCCGCAAGCTCGTCGAGGCCGGCCTCATCGACCCGGAGCTCACCACCGTCGTCCTCAACACCGGCGACGGGCTCAAGACCCTGGACGCCGTGGCCGACAGTTCTCAGGCGACCGCCACCATCCGCCCGAGCCTGGACGCGTTCCGCGACGCGGGCCTGGCCCACTGAAAGGTCCGTGAAGCCACCATGGCCGTGAACGTCCGCATCCCCACCATCCTCCGCACCTACACCGGCGGGCAGTCCGAGGTCCCCGCCGAGGGCGCGACCCTCGCCGAGGTCATCGCCGACCTGGAGAAGAACCACACGGGCATCGCCGCCCGCGTCCTGGACGACCAGGGCAAGCTGCGCCGCTTCGTGAACGTCTACGTGAACGACGACGACGTCCGCTTCGAGCAGGGCCTGGAGACCGCGACGCCGGACGGCGCGGGCGTCTCCATCATCCCGGCGGTCGCCGGCGGCTGCTGATCACCCCGCACGGCCCGGCCGCCTTACCGGTCGGTACTGAATTGCCCCTTCCGCGAGAGAAAGCGGAGGGGGCAATTCTGCATGGTTGAGCGCGGTAGAGTTGGGGAAGTGCCCTCGGCCGCTCATGCCGGACGCATATGAGCGCGGGTCCGGACCTGACGAGAATGCGACAACCGGCGGCCGGAAAGCGCGCACACTCTGCCCCTTATGCGCCTTTCGCCCGGCCCGAGTTGCCCCGCAATTCAGGGATTTCTTCCCGATTCCCCTTTCCGTGCCGCCCAGAATTCCCGGCGGATTGCCCTGTTGCAGAGGGCAGTTGGACAGATACATTCAGCGGCGGTCGACGCGTTCCGGCGCAGGTTCTGACCCGGGTCCGTGAAGTGCGGGTCCGCGCAAGGGCCAGTAAGTAATAGGGGAGTTAGGCATGGCTCAGGGCACCGTCAAGTGGTTCAACGCGGAGAAGGGCTACGGCTTCATCGCGGTCGACGGTGGTGCGGATGTTTTCGTCCACTACAGCGCCATCCAGATGGATGGGTACCGCAGCCTCGAAGAGGGCCAGCGAGTCGAGTTCGAGATCTCGCAGGGCCAGAAGGGTCCGCAGGCGGACATGGTCAAGGTGACCGCCTGAGCGCGACGCGATCGGCCACCGACGCCAACGCCGTCGAGGGGCCCGCATCCTCAGGGATGCGGGCCCCTCGACGCGTTCCGGGGCGTTCGCGGGCGGTGCGGAGGCGTCCGGAGCCGTCCGGAGGCGGTTCGGGGGAGTTCGGAGGAGTTCCGGCGCGTTCCGGGGCACGGGGCGGGGCCGCCGGCCGCGGGGTGCGGGCGCGCGCCCCGGGGGCGCCCCGGGGAGGTGGCGTGGAGGTGCCCGATCCACGAGAGTCGCTTGCACTCGCATGGGTCGAGTGCTAATCATTGGCGTTAGCACTCGGAAGGTGAGAGTGCTACGAGGATCGGGCAGACGAGGCCGCCGACCCGGGTGGGGCAAGGAACCACGCGGAGCGCGGAGGCCGTCCGTCGCGGGCGTCGGCGCGGTCCTGGAGCGTTATCCACCCCATGTCCGGGAGGACCACTTCACATGGCCAAGATCATCGCGTTCGACGAGGAGGCCCGGCGCGGTCTCGAGCGCGGCATGAACCAGCTCGCTGACGCCGTCAAGGTCACCCTCGGCCCCAAGGGCCGCAACGTCGTCCTCGAGAAGAAGTGGGGCGCCCCCACGATCACCAACGATGGTGTCTCCATCGCCAAGGAGATCGAGCTCGAGGACCCGTACGAGAAGATCGGCGCCGAGCTGGTCAAGGAAGTCGCCAAGAAGACGGACGACGTCGCCGGCGACGGCACGACCACCGCCACCGTCCTCGCCCAGGCGCTCGTCCGCGAGGGCCTCCGCAACGTCGCCGCCGGTGCCAACCCGATGGCCCTCAAGCGCGGCATCGAGAAGGCCGTCGAGGCCGTCTCCGGCGCCCTGCTCGACCAGGCGAAGGAGGTCGAGACGAAGGAGCAGATCGCCTCCACCGCCTCCATCTCCGCCGCCGACACCCAGATCGGCGAGCTCATCGCCGAGGCGATGGACAAGGTCGGCAAGGAAGGCGTCATCACGGTCGAGGAGTCCCAGACCTTCGGTCTGGAGCTGGAGCTCACCGAGGGCATGCGCTTCGACAAGGGCTACATCTCGGCGTACTTCGCGACCGACATGGAGCGCATGGAGGCCGCGCTCGAGGACCCGTACATCCTCATCGTCAACTCCAAGATCTCCTCCGTGAAGGACCTCCTCCCGCTCCTGGAGAAGGTCATGCAGTCGGGCAAGCCGCTGCTGATCATCGCCGAGGACGTCGAGGGCGAGGCCCTGTCGACCCTGGTCGTCAACAAGATCCGCGGCACCTTCCGCTCCGTCGCGGTCAAGGCCCCGGGCTTCGGCGACCGCCGCAAGGCCATGCTCCAGGACATCGCCATCCTCACCGGCGGCACGGTCATCTCCGAGGAGGTCGGCCTCAAGCTGGAGTCGGCCGGTCTCGACCTGCTGGGCCGCGCCCGCAAGGTCGTCATCACCAAGGACGAAACCACCATCGTCGACGGTGCCGGTGACAGCGAGCAGGTCGCGGGCCGCGTGAACCAGATCCGCGCCGAGATCGAGAACAGCGACTCCGACTACGACCGCGAGAAGCTCCAGGAGCGCCTCGCGAAGCTCGCCGGCGGCGTGGCGGTCATCAAGGCCGGTGCCGCGACCGAGGTCGAGCTCAAGGAGCGCAAGCACCGCATCGAGGACGCCGTGCGCAACGCCAAGGCGGCCGTCGAGGAGGGCATCGTCGCCGGCGGTGGCGTGGCCCTGCTCCAGGCCTCCAGCGTCTTCGAGAAGCTGGAGCTGGACGGCGACGAGGCCACCGGTGCCGCGATCGTCAAGCTCGCCCTGGAGGCCCCGATCAAGCAGATCGCGGTCAACGCCGGCCTCGAGGGCGGCGTCGTGGTCGAGAAGGTGCGCAACCTGACCCCGGGCCACGGCCTCAACGCCGCGACCGGCGAGTACGTCGACCTGGTCGCCGAGGGCATCATCGACCCGGCCAAGGTGACGCGCTCCGCGCTGCAGAACGCCGCGTCGATCGCCGCGCTCTTCCTCACCACCGAGGCCGTCATCGCCGACAAGCCGGAGAAGGCCGCGGCCCCGGCCGGCGGCGGCATGCCGGGCGGTGACATGGACTTCTGATCCTCCGGGATCGGCAGTTCACCGCTGACGCGAGTCGAACGCGAACGCCGAGGGCGGTACTCCCCACGCGGGGGGTGCCGCCCTCGGCGCGTTCCCGGACGGGCCGGGGCCGGACTCAGACCACCGGCCGGACGAGCGCCTTCGCGAGCGGCTCCCCGGTCCGGCGCGCGTACGCCACCCGCGCCTTCACCTCGGCGAGGGTGCGGGGGCGGTAGCCCGGGCCGCAGCCCTGGCAGCAGCTGGTGTGGAACCGTACGCCCGCGTGCAGCAGGACGGACAGCACGCGCCACCCCTCGGTGTCCCGCCGCTTCGGCGGCCGGAACGCCGACCCGACCCCGGTCATCGGCTGCGCGCACCGCGGGCAGCGGCGCTCGGGCCCATGGTCGTCGCCCTGCTTGTAGGAGGCCCGGCAGGGGAGGCACACGTACGAGGTGCGGCGGATTCCCATGGGGGCAGCGTAGGGAGCGGCGCGGGCCGGGCCCACCGGTTTACCCCCGCCCGCGCGTGGTGCTACGGGCGGCGGAAGAGGGCCGTCCAGAGGAAGCCCTCGCCGAAGTGCGGCGAGTCCGGGGGCTGGGGGCTCATGCGGCGGACCTCGACCGGTTCGTACGCCGCGAAGATCGCGCGGAGGGACGTGTCCGTGTAGGCGAGGCCGCCTTCCAGGGTGCCCTCGCGGTAGAAGTCGGCGTCGGGGCGCTCCGAGCCCATGCCGCCCTCCCCGGCCGCGAACGCCGTCAGGGCGAAGTGGCCGCCGGGGGCCAGGACGCGGTCCAGGAGGGCCAGGTAGCTGACGCGGCGGTGCGGCGGCAGGTGGTGGAAGCAGCCGGAGTCGTACACGAGGTCGTACGGGCCCTCGACCGTGCCGGGCGCGAAGGCGTCGCCGTGGTGGAAGCGGACCCCGGACACGCCCGCCTCCCCGACCCGTTCCTCCGCCCAGTGGATCGCGGTCGCGGAGAGGTCGACGGCGTCCACCTCGTAGCCGCGCGCGGCGAGGCGGAGGGAGTTGCGGCCGGGGCCGCAGCCGAGGTCGAGTGCCCGGCCGCCGCCCGTGAGCAGTCCCCGGTCCAGGTACGACACCAGGTTCTCGTCCGGCTTCGGGACGAAGAACGGCACCGGCCGGTCCCGGTCCGCGTAGAAGCCGTCCCACCAGTCCGCCCCGCCTTCCGACCAGCGGTCGGCGGTGGGCGCGAACAGCCCGTCCAGCAGTGCCAGTACGTCCTCGACCGTACGGATCCCGCGGTCCGTCCCTGCCATGTGGATCTCCCCTCGACGTGACCTCCAGGATAGGGGTGGTGAGGGTAAATGCCCAGGTCAAAGGGGATGTTGGGGGTGCCGGGGAGGGGGAGGGGAAGGCTTGGGCGGGGGCGTGACGGAGGTGCGGGAGGCGGGGCCACCGGGGGTGCCGGGGCGGCGGCGGAGGGGACTTCACGGGGGTGTGACGGGCCGGGAAGGGGGCTTTCAGGGCCGGGCCGGGGTGGGTTTCCGGAGTGTGTCGGGAGGAGTTCTCGGGGTGGGGCTCCGGGTGGGGCGGGGCAGCCGGAGCGGGGTTTCGGCGGGGGCGGCGAACTTCTTTCCCGGGGCGGGGGGTTCGGTGGTCGACTGGGCGGCATGGAGATTCTGGTTCTCGGTGGGACCGCATGGGTAGGCCGCGAGGTGTCGCGGCGGGCGCTGGAGCGAGGGCACGCGGTGACGTGTCTCGCGCGGGGGGAGAGCGGGGGCGTGGCGGAGGGGGCCGTACTGGTGGCGGCCGACCGGCGGGAGCCGGGGGCGTACGACGCGCCGGCCGGGCGGGACTGGGACGCGGTGGTCGAGGTGTCCTGGCAGCCGGGGTTCGTGAAGGGGGCGCTGGCGGCGCTCGGCGGGCGGGCCCGGCACTGGACGTACGTGTCGTCCGGGAACGTGTACGCCTCGCAGGCGGAGGTCGGGGCGGACGAGTCGGCGCCGCTCATGGAGCCGACCGCACTCGACGAGGTCGGGCGGGAGCTGTACGGGGAGGCCAAGGCCGCGTGCGAGCTGGCGTCCGTCGCCGCCGTCGGGGACCGGCTGCTCGTCGCGCGGGCGGGGCTCATCGGCGGGCCCGGGGACGTCAGCGGCCGGACCGGGTACTGGGCGGCGCGGGCCGCCCGGGACCCTGGGGCGCCGATGCTCGTGCCGGACGAGCCCGCGCTGCCGACCCGGGTCGTCGACGTCCGGGACCTCGTCGACTGGATCCTCGACTCGGCGGAGAAGGGGACGACGGGCACGTACGACGCCGTGGGGCCGAACGTGCCGCTCGGCGAGTGGATCGAGCTGTCCCGCGCCGCCGCCGGGCACCGCGGCGCGGTGGTGCCGGCCGGGTCGGCGTGGCTGCTGGAGCAGGGCGTCGAGGAGTTCATGGGGCCCG
The DNA here is from genome assembly GCF_042746075.1 of Streptomyces sp. NPDC058758. NCBI lineage: Bacteria > Bacillati > Actinomycetota > Actinomycetes > Kitasatosporales > Streptomycetaceae > Streptomyces > Streptomyces sp. NPDC058758. The sequence goes on from NZ_JBHYPS010000015.1 coordinate 125,665, forward strand.
AGTCGCTGCCGCTGTGGATCGTGGCCGAGGACTGGCGCGGCTTCCAGGCGCGTTCGGGCGCCGCCGCGGCCGCCGCCGGGCTGCGCCAGCGCCCGCGCGCCGAGCTGATCGCCGACACCCTGGCCTGGGAGCGGGAGCAGGGCCTCGACCGGGAGCGGAGGGCGGGGCTGAGCCCGGCGCGGGAGGCGGAGCTGCTGGCGCTGCTGGGGGCGTAGCCCCCTCCGGGGCGCCGCCGGTGCCGGGTGTCCGGTGCTGCCGGGTGCTCGCCGCTGCCGGGCGCCCGGTGCTCGGGGGCGCGGTGCTCGGGGGCGGGGCCCTCAGGGCGCCACCAGGGCCGGGTCCTGGTGGGAGCGGCGCAGGGCGTCGGTGACGAAGCCGTTCCTCTTCAGGTCCTCGACGAGGTCGCGGAGGTAGGCGACCGTCTCCGGCGCCCTGGTCGTCGTGGTGCCGACCGCCTGGCGGATCTCCATGAAGCGGCCGTCGATCAGGCGGACCTCGGGGTGGGCGGCGACGTAGGCGGCCATCGGCTGGCGGATGCCCGCGCCGGCCTCCAGGTCCAGGGCGCGGAAGACCTCGACGCCCTCCGCGCCCCGCACGACGGCGGCGTGGGCGAGGGTGCGGGTGAGGTGGAGGTCGTACGCCGAGCCCTGCTTGACGCCGACGCGGACGCCGGGCGCGTCCACGTCCTCGACGGTGACGAGCGGCGAGTCGCGGGGGACCGCGTACACGCCCTCGATGACGACGTACGGGGACGTGAACGCGACCTCCTTCTCGCGGGCGGGGTCGACGGCGAGGAAGCACAGGTCGGCGCGGCCGTCCGCCATCGCCTCGAACGACTTGCGCGCCGCGTCGAAGCAGAGCGTCTCGACGGGCAGTCCGAGCCGGCGGCCGATCTCCCGTGCCAGGTCGACCGTGATGCCGGCGGGCTCCTCCGAGGTGCCCTGGGCGAGCACCGGGTTCCCGAGGTTGATGGACGCCCGCAGGACCCCGGTGGGGGCGAGGTCGGCGGCGATCGCGGCGATGTCGTGGTGCGTGGTCGTCATGGTTGCGGAGTCTAGGCACCGTCAGGCGAGCCAGAGGGAGTTGCGGCGGTGCCGGGCGGGCGGGATGTCGACCGCGCCGGCGGCGGCGAGCCCCAGGCCGCCGGTGCCGGTGTCGGGGCCTCGTCCTTCGGGGGCGTGTGCGGAAGGGGGCGTACGGGAGGGGCGTACGGGCGGTTCGTGCGGAGGAGCCGTATGCCGGAGCCGTATGCCGGAGCCGTGCGCACGAGGTGTATCGCTCCGGTCAGACCTTCACCGGCTCCGGTTCCGGGTTCGGCTTGGGGGTGGGGCCGGTCGTCGGGGTGGCGGTGGCGGGGGCCGGGGCGGGCGTCGCCTCCGGGTCCACGTTGAACTCCTCGATCATCGTGCGGCTGAAGCCCCAGAAGTAGGTGGCGACGAAGCCGACGAGGTAGCCGACGAGCAGGCCGCCCGCGTAGATCGCGATCGTCGGGCCGAGGCCCTTGTTGCCGTCGAGGAGCGGGAAGAGCGCCCAGCCGGACGGGCCGATCGCGGTCGAGCCGACCTTGTCGCCGAGCATCGAGAAGAGGCCGATGAAGGCGCCGCCGGCCGCGCCGCCGACGCAGGCGGTGACGAAGGGGCGGCCGAGCGGGAGCGAGACGCCGTAGATCAGCGGTTCGCCGACGCCGAGGAAGCCGGCCGGGAGTGCGGACTTGATGGTGCGGCGGATCGAGCCGTTGCGGGGGAGCTTGAGGTAGACGGCCATGGCCGCGCCGACCTGGCCCGCGCCCGCCATCGCCAGGATGGGGAGGAGGACGGTGTAGCCCTGCTGTTCGATGAGCGTGGTGTGGATGGGGATGAGGGCCTGGTGCAGGCCGAGCATCACCAGCGGCAGGAAGAGGCCGCCGAGGACGAGGCCGGCGCCGGCGCCCGCGTGCTCCAGGAGCCAGTTGGCGAAGTCGCCGATGCCCTGCGAGACCTCGCCGGCGACGAACATCAGGCCGAAGACGGTGACCAGGCCGGAGATCAGCACGGTGAGGGTGGGGGTGACGAGGACGTCGAGGGACTCGGGCACCCACCTGCGGCACCACTTCTCCACGTACACGGCGAGGACGGCCGCGCCGAGCGCGCCGAGGACACCGCCCTGGCCGGGGGAGAGGGTCTGGCCGAAGACCTCGATCTTGGCCACGCCCGCGTAGACGATGATGGCGGCGACCGCGCCGCCGAGGATCGCCGTGCCGCCGAACTCCTTGGCCGTGTTGTAGCCGACGAAGACCGCGATGAGGGCCATGAAGCCGCTGGCGATGGCGGCGAGGGCCGGGGTGACGCCGGGCAGCCAGCCGAGGTTGACGAGCAGGCCGTTGAGGCCGGCGATGATGCCGCAGCCGATGAGGGCGGGGATCAGCGGGACGAAGATGTTCGCGATCCTGCGGAGGAAGAGCTTGAAGGGGGTGGAGTTCTTCGCCTTCCGGGCCGCCTTGATCGCGGCGCCCTGGGCGGCCAGGTCGTCGGCGGTGGGGGCGGAGGGGCCGTCGGCGGCGCCCCGGGCGGCCGGGCCGTCGGCGGCGGGGGCCGGGGCGGTCTCCGGGGCGGCCGCCTGCTCGGCCACCAGGGCCTCGAACGCGGGGGTCACGCGGGCGACCGTGCCGGGGCCCAGGACGATCTGGTACGTGTCGTCCTCCACCACACCCATCACGGACGGCAGGGCCTTCAGGGCCTCGTCCCGGACGAGCGAGCGGTCGCGCAGGCCCAGCCGGAGGCGGGTCATGCAGTGGGCCACGGAGCCGATGTTCCCGGCGCCGCCGACGAGGGGGAGGATCGCGGCGGCGATGGCGCGGTTCTTGTCGTCTGTGCTCATGGTGCGGTGGTGCCTTCGGTGCGGGGGTGGGGGGAGGTGCGGGCGGCTCAGGCGGTGGCGTGCAGCGCTGCGCGCAGGTGGCCGCGGGAGTCCTTCAGGCGCTGCGCCGCGGTGGCGGCGTCGACGTCGGCGAGGATGATCAGGATGGCGTTCTTCACCTCTCCCTCGGCGGCGGTGAGGGCGGCCTCGATCTGCTCGTCGGGGGCGCCGGTCGCGAGCGCGACGATGCGGCGCGAGCGGGCCCGGAGCTTCTCGTTGGAGGCGCGGACGTCGACCATGAGGTTCCCGTAGGTCTTGCCGAGCCGGATCATGGTGATCGTCGAGATCATGTTGAGGACGAGCTTCTGGGCCGTGCCGGCCTTCAGCCGGGTGGAGCCGGTGAGGAGTTCGGGGCCGGGGACGACCTCGATGCCGTGTTCGGCGGCGGCCGCGAGGGCGCTGTCCGCGTTGCAGGACAGCCCGATGGTGAGCGCGCCGAGGGCGCGGGCGTGCTCGACGGCGCCGATGGCGTACGGGGTGCGGCCGGAGGCGGAGATGCCGACGACGGTGTCGTCGGGGCCGACGCCGAGCGCGTCCAGGTCGGCGGCGGCCAGCTCCTTGGAGTCCTCGGCGCCCTCGACGGCCCGGACCATGGCGGAGGGGCCGCCCGCGATCAGGCCGACGACCTGGGAGGGGTCGGTGTTGAAGGTCGGCGGGCACTCGCTGGCGTCGAGGACGCCGAGCCGCCCGGCGGTGCCGGCGCCCAGGTAGATCAGGCGCCCGCCGCGGGCCATCCGCTCGGCGGTGGCGTCGATGGCGGCGGCGATCGCGGGGAGTTCGCGGGCGACGGCGGCGGGGACGGACTGGTCCTCGCCGTTCATGGTGCGGGCGATCTCCAGGGTGGACAGCCGGTCGATCTCGGCCAGTTCGGGGCGGAAGGCCTCGGTGGTGAGGGTGGCCAGCTGGGCGCGGAGTTCGGAGTACGTGGTGGACACGGCGCGTCTGCTTTCTTCCCGGATCGGCGGGGTCGGGGTCAGCGGGTGGTGGTGCGGGGGGAGTGGCGGTGGGCGAGTGCTTCGTACGAGGCCGCGAGGGCAGGGGCCGCGGTCTCGTACGTGCGCTGGGTGACGCAGGTGAACAGGCAGTCCACGACCAGGAGTTGGCTGGTGCGGGACGACATGGCGGCCGGTCTCAGCTCGCTCTCGCGGGCGGTGGAGGTGGTCAGCACGTGGTCGGCGTACTGGCTGACCGGGCCGTCGGGGCGGCCGGTGATCGCGACGGTGGTGGCGCCGTGCTCGAAGGCGACCCGGAGCGGTTCTATGACGTCGCCGGTGGAGCCGGAGTGGGTGATCGCGAGGGCGACGTCGCCGGAGCGGAGCTGCACGGCGTTGGTGACGGCGAGGTGCGGGTCGCCGTGCGCGTGGGCGATCAGGCCGATCCGCAGCAGCTTCTGCACGAGGTCCTGGGCGACGAGGCCGGAGGCGCCGACGCCGTACACGTCGATCCGGCGGGCGGTCGCGCAGGCGGCGGCGACCGCGCCGAGCTGCACGGTGTCGAGGCCGGCGGCGGTGTCGGCGAGGGTCTGCCGCTCGTCGTGCGCGAGCTTGGCGACGACGTCGGCGACCGGGTCGTCGACGGCGATGTCGGCGGTGACGGAAGGGGCCCGCCCCGACTGCTGCTGGGCGGCGAGCCCGGCGAGCGCGAGCCGCAGGTCCCGGTAGCCCGGGTAGCCGAGGATCCGCGCGGTGCGCACGACGGTGGCCTCGCTGGTGCCGGTCAGCTCGGCGAGTCCGGTGACCGTGAGGGCGGCGCACCCGGCGGGGTCCCCGGCGACGGCCTCGGCGACCCGCTGCATGGAACGGGTCATGGAGGGGGAGAGGGTCCTCACCTTGGCGGCGAGGGCGGCGGGTGCGGGGGGCGCGGTGGCCGTCTCGCCGCTGAAAGTTTCCTTCACGTCATGGGTCACGCTTGAAAGATACTTTCAGGAACGGGGGGTGGACAAGACCCCGTACGTCCCGGGTGGCGGGGGGACCTTCGTCCCGGGCGCTTCCGGCGGCGGGAAGGGCCTTCGTCCCGGGCGCTTCCGGCGGCGGGGAGGGCCTTCGTCGTTCCCGCCCCGCCGGGGGACAATGGCCCCATGGACGACATCGACCCCGTGGAGCAGGCGCTGCACGCCGCTCGCGCACTGGTGCTGGCCGACCTCGCTGCCCGTGACGTGGCCGCCGCCCAGGTCGTGTCGATGGTGGAGGACGCGGTGACGCACCGCCGCTGGTGGGTCGAGCAGTGGCCGGAGGGCGTCGAGTACGTCGCCGGCCTCGTCGCCCAGGACGTCCAGGACGCCCTCCTGGAGGCGTACGGTCGCTGGCCCCTCTGCCCCGTCTGCTCCTCCGGAGACCCCCACGCCCTCGACGTCGAGCCCGAACTCGGCCCCGACCCCCACTGGGTCTGCGGCAAGCAGGGCGTGGTGGTGGCGCGGGTGGGCGGGCTGACGTGAGGGGCCCCGCCGTGCGGGCCGGGGCGGGAGCCTGACGTGGCCCTCTACATCGACCCCCCGACCTGGCCCGGCCACGGCCGCATGTGGTCCCACCTGGTCAGCGACGACTCCTTCGACGAGCTGCACGCCTTCGCCGCCGCCCTCGGCGCCCCCGCCCGCGGCTTCGACCGCGACCACTACGACATCCCCTCCGACTGGTACGGGAAGGCGGTCGCGGCCGGCGCGGTCGAGGTCGGCTCCAAGGAACTCCTCCGCCGCCTCACGGAAGCGGGCCTGCGGTGCCCGAAGGGGCGGGCGGCGGAGAAGTAGGGCCCCGCCCCCGGGCGGTCGACGTGCCGCCCCGGGCGGCCTCGGCCCCGCTCCGGGCGGCCGGGACCCCGCCCCGGGTGTCAGTCCTGGTGGTCGTACGTCTTCCGGCGGGCCGGGGACCCCTGGGCGCCGATCACCACGCGGGACCCGGCCGGGCGGGTGAGGCGGAGGGCGAGGGCCGCGGCGGCGAGGGCCAGGAGGGTCATGGCGGCGCCGGCCCAGGCGGGGGAGGCGTAGCCGAGGTCCGCGTCGATGACGGTGCCGCCCAGCCAGGGGCCGGCGGTGTTGCCGAGGTTGAAGGCGGCGGTGGTGGTGGCGCCGGCGAGGGTGGGGGCGGCGCCGGCGACGTTGAACATGCGGGCGTTGAGGGCGGGGGCGGTGTAGAACGCGGAGACGCCGAGGAGGAAGGCCAGGAGGACCGTCGCCACCGCGGAGGAGGCGAGGAGGGCCAGGGCCGCGAGGAAGACCGTCGAGGCGGTGATGCCGGTGAGGAGGACGCCGAAGAGGTGGGCGTCGGCCACCCGGCCGCCGATGGCCGTGCCGATCAGGGCGCCGATGCCGAAGAGGGCCAGGACGGCCGAGACCCAGCCCTTGTCCAGGCCCGAGACGTCGGTGAGGAGCGGGCCCAGGTAGGAGAAGGCGCAGAAGACGCCCCCGGCGGCGAGGGCGGTGATCACCACGGAGAGGAGGACCTGGCGGTCGCGGTAGATCGTGAGCTCGTCGCGGAGGCGGGGCTTCGTTTCGGGGAGGGGGATGCGGGGGATCCGGGTCACCACGCCCACCAGGGCGATCGCGGACGCGGCGGCCACCGCCCAGAAGGCGGAGCGCCAGCCGAGGTGCTCGCCGAGGAAGGAGCCGGCGGGGACGCCGAGGACGTTGGCGATGGAGAGGCCGCCGATCATGACGGCCATGGCGCGGGCGCGGGAGCCGACCGGGACCATGGCGATGGCGACCGCCGCGCCGACGGCCCAGAAGCCGGCGCAGGCGAGGGCGCTGATCACGCGGGACGCGAAGAGGACCGCGTAGTTCGGGGCGAGCGCGCCGGCTATCTGGCCGAGGCCGAAGACGGTGATCAGGGCGACCAGGGTGGTCTTGCGGGGGAGGCGCAGGGTGGCCACCGCGAGGAGCGGGGCGCCGACCACCATGCCGATGGCGAAGGCCGAGATGAGGAGGCCGGCCTGCGGGATGGAGACGGCCATGTCGTCCGCGATGGACTGCAGGAGGCCGGAGAGCATGAACTCGCTCGTGCCGAGCGCGAAGACGGAGAGGCCGAGGATGTAGACGGCCAGGGGCATCCGGGGGGTGGCGGGGGACGGCGAGGGAGCGGTCCGGTCGGGCTGGGCGGGCTCGGCGGAGGAAGACGGCATGACATGCGTCAACCGGTGATTCGTGCCTGTCATTCCGGAGGCGCGGGGGTTCTCGCGATGCGAGACGCGGGCCCCGGCGGCCCGCCTCCGCGCGAGCCGGCTTACGTCCGGTAACAAGATGATCAAGGTCCGCGGAGGTGTCCCTTTTCGATCTTCCGGCGACCCGATGCGGCGTGGGATCGTCGCCGCGTCAGCGGCAGCGCCGGCTCGCGGGGTGGGGTGAGGACGCCGGCGCGCGTCGTGCTGTCTGCGTTTCTCTGTCATGCCCATGACGCGACCTGTCTCGTGGGGCGGTGCTGCCCGTAGCGATCACGAGAAACGCAGAGGCATCCCCATGTCATTGCTCGGAGACGTCGGCAGACGCCGGCGTCGGCTCCGTACGGCCCTCACCCGGGCCACCAGTACGACGGCGCTGCTCACCGCGTCCGCCGTGCTCACCGGACTCGTCCAGGCGCCCCCCGCCGTCGCGGAGACCGCCCCGGAGGAGGACACCGGCTACATCCGCAACAGCATCGGCGAGGACCGGCGGCTCGACCGCTGTCTCACCGGCGTCGCCCTCCACATCGGCGGCGGACAGCTCAAGGCCAAGGCCATCGAGGGCCTCACCGGCACCGATGAGCAGCTCCGCACCGTCGTCGGCGACATCGGCTGGATCGGCTTCGGCCCGCTCGGCCAGGCCCGCGACGCCGACGAGGAGGCCGGCGGCGACTACTCCGAAGCCGTCCGCAACCGCAACACCGCCCTCGAAACAGCCAACAAGCCCTACGTCGAATCCGCCTGGGCCAGCGACGACATGGACTGGCACGTCCCCGAATTCGGCGAGGACGTACGTCAGTTCACCCTCGTCACCCAGAAGGAGCTGGCCTGGCGACTCGGCTGGGACGGGCACACCAACGCCGGCGAGGAGGCCATCGCCCGCGCCCGTGCCGTCGCCGAGGAGAACCGCGGCAAGGACGACTGGCACGACTGGGCCGCCGACTCCATGCTGTCGGACAGCGAGGTCCACAACACCCGGTACACCAACGGGACGACCGCCAGCGACATCGCCGCCTACCTCCGGCGCGGCGGCTTCGCCACCGAGGCCCCCGCCAAGGACTCGCCCGCCTACCGGGTCGAGGTCGAGGACCTGAAGCAGGCGTGGTCCGCCTGCGACAGCCAGAACCCCGTCGACCCGCGCCGGATGCTCAACGCACCCGTCATGACCGCCATGGTCGAGTGGGAGCAGGAGTACGCCGGGCAGGCCCCGCAGCGCGCCGTCATCATCCAGGCCGAGGCCGACGCCGCCGCGGCGACCCGCGAGGCCGCCGACGACATGATCGAGGCCATCGGTCTCGCCTGGCGCGCCGAGCAGATCCTCACCTGGCGGAAGTACTGGCAGGACACGCTCGCCGCCGACCCCGACACCATCCTGGGCAAGCCCGACCAGGCGATGTACGACAAGGCGGCGGCCGACCTCGCGCAGCTCCGCGCCGACGCCGCGGCCCTGGTCGTCTCCGCGAACGCGCAGGCCGCCAAGGCCGCCGCCGCCGCCGGGAAGGCCGCGACCGCCCAGCAGGAGGCGTGGGCCGTCGCCGACACGGCGAAGCTGCCGCGCGGCCGGGGCCTGATGTACGCCCAGCAGTCGGTGCAGGTCGCCCGTGCGTCCTCGGCCGCCGCCGCCGCTGCCGCGAAGGCCACCGCCACCGCCAAGGCCGCCGCCGACGCCACGCTCGCCGACGCGGACGCGCTGCTCGCGAAGGCGCAGACCGAGTCGAAGGCCATCAGCACCGAGTTCCGGCGGGTGGCCGCCGAGGAGGCCGCCGCGCAGGCGAAGGCCGCCGCGGACAGCGCGGTCGCCAACGCGACGGCCGCCGCCGAGGCTGCCGACACGGCCGTCTCCGCGCGGACCACCGCCGAGCAGAAGCGGGACAAGGCGAAGGCCGCCGCGGCGACCGCCGCGACCGAGCGGGCCAAGGCGCAGACGGAGAAGGCCACCGCCGTCGCCGAGCGCGCCAAGGCCGCCGCCGAGCGGGCCAAGGCCGTCGAGGCGGAGGGCAGGGCCGGTACGCAGAAGACCGCCGCCCAGTCCGCCGACACCGCCGCCGGCACCGCGGGCGCCGACGCCACGGCCAAGCGGAAGACCGCCGACGAGAAGGCGAAGGCCGCCCGGGCCGCCCGCGAGAAGGCGGTCGCCGCCCTCCAGGGCAAGCTCGCCGCCGCCGCCCGCGCCGCCGCCCTGGAGGCCGCCGCCGCCGCGGCGGAGGGCACGGCGACGGCCGCCGAGACGCGGGCCGCCGCCACCGCCGCCCGTACCGCCGCCACCCAGGCGGCTCAGGCCGCGACGGCCGCGCAGACCGCCGCCGACCAGGCCACCGCCGCCGCCGTGTCGGCACGGTCCGCCGCCACGACCGCCGAGGGCGCCGCCCGGCGTGCCGAGGCGAACGCGAGCAAGGCGTGGGAGGCGTACTACACCTCCCTCGGGGCCGCCTCCACGGCCCGTGCCGCCGCCGCGACCGCCCTCGACGCCTCCCAGGACGCCGCCTTCCGCGCCGACCTCGCCGCCACCGCCTCGCAGAACGCGACCGCGCTGGCGGAGAAGGCCCGGCAGGAGTCCGCCGCCGCGCAGACCGACGCCGCCGACGCGGTGACCTCCGCCGGTGTCGTCGTCGGCCGCGCCTACGCCGCGGGCCAGGCCGCCCTGGCCGCCCGCGACGTGGCCCGGCAGGCCGTCGCCGCCGCCGGTGAGGCCGTCTCCGTGGGCACGCCGTACCAGGAGAAGGACTCCTCCGCCGCGTTCGCCGTGCTCGTCGGCCAGGCGTCCAAGACGATCGCCGAGCAGCAGGCCGCCGCGGCCGAGGCCAAGGCCGCCGAGGCGGAGCGGGCCGCCGCCGACGCGCAGGCCGCCGCCGCGCAGGCGCAGGGCGACGCGAAGCTCGCGGCCGAGGCCGCCGCCCGCGCCGCAGCCGACTCGGTCCGCGCGACCGAAGCCGTCGCCCGCGCCCAGGCGTCCGCCGCCCGCGCGACGGACGCCCAGGCCGGGGCCAAGACCGCCGCCGACGCCGCCTCCGGCCACGCCCAGCAGGCCGGGAACGACGCCGCCAGCGCCCGTACCACCGCCGACGAGGCGAACTCCGCAGCCCTGGAGGCCGACCGCGAGGCCACCGACGCCGAACGGCACGCCGCCGAGGCGCAGGAGAAGGCCGGCCGGGCCGGCGAGGCCGCCGCCGACGCCGCGAAGAAGGCCACCGACTCCGAACAGGCGGCCAAGGACGCCGAGTCGAAGGCCTCCGACGCGACCGGCGACTCCACCGCCGCCGAGGAGGCGGCGAGGAAGGCCGAGGAGGAGCAGCGGGCGAAGAACGAAGCCGCGCACAAGGAGGCGCTGGCCGAGGGCGTCACGCCGATCGAGGGCGGCGCGAACAACTGGCCGGTGCTGGGCGAGCGGGAGGAGAAGATCCTCCTCGACGCCTGCGGCCAGACCTGTGTGGACGACTACCGTGAGGGCCTCGACGCCGTCTCCGTCGACATCGTCCAGTGGGCGACCGACAACGGCGGGCGGATCCTCTTCGAGCAGCTGGACGCGGCGAAGGTCAAGCAGTGCCTGGCCGGTTCGGACGTCGAGGAGTGCCTCTGGGACCTCGTCGACATCGCGTCGAACGCGGCGATCGTGGGTCGGATTCCCGCCCTGTCGCAGGCCGTCGAGCAGGTGTCCACCGGCGTCCGGCAGATCTTCGTCGACGCCGACAACGCCCTGCGCCGCCTCCACGAGCTGACAGCCGTCATCCGGGACGCGCGGGAGACCCCGCGCCTCGACCGCTGCCTCACCGGCGTCGCCCTGCACGCCGGCGGCGCGAAGACCAAGGCCAAGGCCATGGAGGGCCTGACCGGTACGAACGAGCAGCTGCGCGCCGTCGTCGGCGACATCGGCTGGATCAAGCTCATGCCGCTGGGCGTCGCCGGTGACCAGGACAAGCAGGCCGGGTACGCGTACCTGGACACCATCGCGGCCCGCAAGGCGCTCCTGGAGGACGCCAACCGGCCGTACGCGATGAGCTCGTTCGACGACGGCATCACCCTGCACGCACCGGAGTTCGGCGCCGACATCCTCGGCTTCACCCACTCCACGCTGGCGAGGCTCATCGACCGCATCGGCTGGGACGGGCACACCAACGCCGGTCCCGAAGCCCTCGCCAAGGCGCGGGAGATCACCGAGCAGAACCGCGGCAAGGACGCCTGGCACGACTTCGCGGCCGACTCCATGCTGCGGGACACCAGCGTCGCCAACACCCGCTGGGCGGGCGGCACCACGGCCGCCGACATCGCCGCGTACCTGCGGCACGGCGGCTTCCCGGCCGGCAAGGTGACGCCGGACAGCCCGAACTTCCGCGCCGAGGTCGAGCACCTCAAGCAGGCGTGGGCCACGTGCAACCACGCCGAGCCGGTCGACCCGCGCAACGCCCTCTCCGAGGCCGCCTCGCAGGCGTCCGCCGAATGGGAGGCCGAGTACGCCGGGCAGGCCGCGCCCCGCGCGATCATCATGCAGGCCGAGGCGGACGCCGCCGCCGCCACCCGCGCCGCCACCGACAACATGGTGGAGGCCATCGGGCAGGCGTGGCTCGCCGACCAGATCCTGCGCTGGCAGAAGTACTGGCACGACGAACTGGAGCGCGACCCGGACCACATCCTCAAGCCGAAGAAGGCGCTCTTCGACCGCGCGAACACGGACCTCGCCAAGGCCCGGGGCCGCGTCCAGGCGCTGAAGACGGCCGCCGCCGAGCAGGCCGGCGCCGCCCGGGCCGCCGCCGCGCGCGCGGTCACCGCCCAGCAGCAGGCGTGGACGATCGCGGACGCGGCCCAGGTGCCGCGCGGCCGGGGTCTGATGTACGCCCAGCAGTCGGTGCAGGTCGCCCGCGCGTCGGGCGCCGCCGCCACCGCCGCCGCCAAGGCGACGGAGACGGCCCTGAACGCCGCCAACGCCACGGTCTCCACCTCCCAGGCCCTGCTGGCCCTGGCGAAGACCGAGGCGCACGCGGTCAACACCGAGTTCCGCCGGATCGCCGCCCAGGAGGCCGCCGCCCAGGCGAAGGCCGCCGCGGACAGCGCCGATGCCTACGCGACCTCTGCCGCGAACAACGCGGCCATCGCCAAGAAGGCGAAGGAGGACGCCGCCGCCGCGGAGGAGCGGGCCCGCCGGGCCGCCGCCGACGCGCAGCGCACCCGGAGCATCGCCGAGATGGAGCGCGCGAACGCGGCGGCCTACCGGGCCACCGCCGAGCGCGAGCGGGACATCGCCTCGGGCCACGAGGCCGACGCCGTCGCCCAGGGCCGGATCGCGAGCGACGCCCGCGCCTCCGCCGAGGCGTCCGGCGTGGTCGCGTCCGACAAGCGGAAGGTCGCCGAACAGGCCGAGCGGGACGCGGTCGCCGCGCGCGACAACGCCCTGGAGGCCGAGCAGCGGCGCGACTCGCTGATCGCGAAGGCGGAGGCCCTGGAGGCCAACGCCGCCGCCGACGAGGGGACGGAGGCGGCCGAGGCGTCCCGCGCCGCCGCCACCGACGCCCGGGCGGCGGCGAACACCGCCACCACCGCCGCGACCAACGCGCGCGCGTCGGCGAACGCGGCCACGGCCGCCGCCGTCAACGCCCGCGAGGCCGCGACCAAGGCGCAGGGCGCCGCGTCCCGGGCCCGGGCCGCGGCCGACGCCACCTGGGCGTCGTACCTGGTCGCCGTCGGCGCCGCCGCCACCGCGCACGCGAAGGCCGCCGAGGCCATCGACGCCGCCGACGCCGCCGCGGCCGACGCGGCCGGCGCCAAGGCGGAGTCGGAGAAGGCGAACGCGGCGGCCAAGACCGCCAAGACCGAGGCGGCCGGTGCCGTCGCCGAGGCGAAGCAGACCGCGCACTGGGCGGCGGTGACCGCCGGCAAGGCCCAGGCGGCCGTCGCGTCCTCGCTCGCGGCCCGCGACTCCGCCGCCGCCGCGACCCGGCCGGCGAACGAGGCCATCGCGCTCGGCACGCCCTACCAGGAGGAGGACAGCTCCGCCGCCTTCGCGGTCCTGACGGGACAGTCGTCCCTGACGGTCGCGCAGCAGCAGGCGGCGATCGCCGCCGCCACCGCCGGTCTCGCGGAGGAGTTCTCCGCCGAGGCGAAGGCCCTCGCGGCGCAGGCCGCGGCGGACATGAAGCTGGCCCTGGAGGCGTCGGCCGCGGCCGCCGCCGACGCGCTGCGCGCCGCCAAGGCGTACCAGCGGGCGCAGGCGTCGGCCAGCCAGGCCGCCGCCGACGCCAAGGCCGCACAGGGCTCGGCGGCCCGTGCCGACGGCTACGCGCAGGCGGCGGGCGTCGACGCGATGGCGGCGAACTGGGCGGCGAACGACGCCGAACGGGACGCCGCCGCGGCCGACGCCGCGGCGACGGAGGCGGAGAAGGACGCCGCCCACGCCCGCGAGGTCGCCACCCAGGCGGAGACCGACGCGTCCGCCGCCCGCACCGCCGCCGACAAGGCGGAGATCGACGCGGCCGCCGCCGAGAAGGCCGCGGCGGGCGCCCGGGAGGCCGCGGAGGACGCCCAGGCGGCGGCCGACCGGACCGAGTCCGCCGGCAGCGGTGAGCAGATCCAGCAGGGCATCACCACCGGCATCGGCGGGGTGTGGGCGATCCTCGACCACATCGAGTACGTCGGCGACCCGAAGAACGTCGACAAGGACAACTGCAACCCGATCATCCACATCGGGGACTGCACGATCACGGCGGACGTCTCGTACAAGTCGCACGTCGAGCTGTACATGTGCCTGTCGGAGTCGTTCTCGGGCACCTGCCCGGCCGCCGACACGCTCTACCTCGGCCCCGAGGTGTCGGAGCTCCAGACGAAGCGGCTCAGCTACACGCTGACGATGACCGAGTTCAACTCGGGCATCGACCCGATCGACATCCTCCTCGGGGACTTCATCGGCTGCGCCAAACTGCTCACCCCGGGCATCTCGGGCGGCAGCTGGGGCGACTGCGCCTGGGCGGCCAGCTGGTTCGTCGCGGGCGTGATCTTCCGGTCGGCGAAGGCCGCGGTGCAGGCGATGGACGCGGCGATCAAGACCGGCATCGGCTTCATGGACGCCTTCCGGCAGCTCCGCACCATCGGTCTGACCGAGGCCGCGGTGCAGGGCATCATCCGCCGGATCTTCCAGCGGGTCGGCGCGGCGTGCGAGGCGATGGAGCCGGCGACCTTCAAGGTCGCGACGTTCTCCGTCATGGCGTCGTCGTCCGACGAGATCGTCAAGAAGTGCCAGGGGATCCTCAAGGACCTGGTGCGGGACGGCGACCACATCGTGCTCGGTGTGAACGGCGGCCCCGACCGGCCCGGCTCGAACCACCTGGCCAAGTCCATCGGCGGCAACACCTTCAACCACAAGGAGTACGCCATCGAGCTGCCCGAGAGCATGGGCCTCGGGAAGCGCGCCATATGGACGGTCGGCGTCGAGCGCGCGGTGTCCAACCCGAACGTGCGGCTCACGGTCTCCCTGGACGGCGTCCCGGGTGCCAAGAACGCCGACGACGCGCTGCGCCTGCTGCTGGAGCGGGGCGAGACGATCAAGCCCGGTGACTGGGGGACCGTCCAGTCCAGCGGTTACGGAACCGCGTGGGAGATGACCAAGCTGCGGACGGCCGTCCGGCGGGAGGAGCGCGCCTGGAACACCATCGAGTGGCGCATGTACAACCCCGAGACCCGTCAGTACGAGGAGGTCTTCCCCTCCCGTTTCACCTACCCTGACGGCACGCCCGTGCCCGATCATTTCTGACAGGAGAGGGAGGTCATGACGGATTTCGTCCGGAAGGGACGCCTTTTCAGGGTGAGTGGTTTCAACCCCTCGCACCGGCAGCTCTTCCTGACCAGTGAACCCCTGCGCGAAGACCGGACCACGACGAGAATCGAGGTCTATGTCGGGCACGTGGAGCTGATGTTCCTCAAGCCGATCTACGGCGACGGGCTCCACATCCGCAGGGCGACGGACGCCGAGTTCGCCGTGCTCGGCGAACGGCACGGCATCCCGGCGGACGACGCCGAATACACCTGGATGCTGGAGCCGGACGGCGACAGCTTCGTCGTCGGCGGCCACCCGTCCTGGCGGGAGGCCGAGTACGAGCTGATGGGCGAGCGGACGACGCTGTACGACGCGAGCCTGCCCTGGCCGCCGGACTTCCCGGTGGAGTCGGGCCACGTCGGCTGACAGGAAAAGGGAGGGGGCCTCCCCGGTGCGTCGCGCACCGGGGAGGCCCCCTTCGTCCTTCCGGTCCCGCCGGTCCGTCAGAGCCGGTCGAGCTGGGCCTTCACGACGGCCTCCGGGATGGCCGCCTTCGCGGGGTCGAGCATGTTGACGCCGTAGAAGGCGGCGACGATGCCGCCGCTGCGGACGACGGTGTACGTCATGGGCATCTTCTGCTTGCCGATGTCGCCGGTGATCCGGTACGCGACGGCCTGGTCGCCCAGCTTCGGCGCGGGCAGCTTCTCGACCTTGCCGTAGGTGAGGCCGAGGGTCTTGAAGCCCTTGGGGCAGGCGGTGACGGCCGTGCCCAGCTCGTCCATGACCCGGGTGGCGTTCTCCTCGGAGTGGGAGGCCAGCCACATGGAGCCCACGGTCGCGTTGGCCGCCTCGGTGGCCTGGAGCGAGCGGTGCGCGGTGGCGACCGGGGCGAGGTGCGTGAAGCCGCCGATCATGCTGGCCAGCGGCTGGCACTTCTTCTGGTCGGCCTCCATGTCGCGGCCTGCCTCGACGTCCGCCTTGGAGATCTTCTTGGCCTCGTAGCCGGCGGCCTTGCCGGTGACGATCGCCTTCTCCAGGGCGGGGGTGTCGAGGGTGCCGAGCCGCTTCGCCTCGGCGGCCTCCTTCTCGGCGGGGCTCTGCGCGGCCTTTCCGGTGGCCTTCGGCTGCTTCTCGCCGGCGTTCGGGGATTCGTCGCTGCACGCGGACGCGAGGAGGAGCGCCGGCATCACGGCGGCGATCGGAAGGACGCTGCGCAGTCTCATGTTCTTCGTTCTTTCCGGGCGTTCACTCGCGTGCGGATCACAGGCGAAATGATCTTACGGGCGGCCGCCGGGCGGGACCGTCACGTTTTGGCGTCGATGCGGTGGCCTGCTCCCATCGACGTTTCATCCCTTTTGTGAATTCGGTGGCGGAGTGCGTTACGTCCAGTAACAACATGATCAAGAAGGGCTTCGTTTCGCCCGCTTATGGGGCCCCGTGCACCCGGGGCGAAGATTATTTGATCTTCACCTGAGAGGGTCCGCGTGACATCGTCGCGGCGTAAGCGGCAGCGGAGTTCAGGGGTGGGGGCAGCCGCTCCTTTGGCATGCCCATGAGCAATGTTGCCTCGCGATCGACAGACAGATTGTCAGGCACACATGTCCATGTTCCGAGACGTCGGCAGACGCCGGCGTCGCATCCGAACGGCCCTCGCACGGGCCACCGGGGTCACGGCGATCGCCACGGCGACCGCCGTCCTGGCCGGAGTCGTCCAGGGCGCGCCCGCCCTGGCCGACACCCCGCCGGAAGAAGACACCGGCCTCTACCGCAACAGCATCGGAGAGGCCCGCCGCCTCGACCGCTGCCTCACCGGGGTCGCCCTCCACTTCGGCGGCGGACAGCTGAAGGCCAAGTCCATCGAGGGCCTCACCGGCACCGACGAGCAGCTCCGCGCCGTCGTCGGCGACCTCGGCTGGCTCGGCTACGGGCCCCTCGGACTGGCGCGTGACGCCGACGAGGAGGCCGGCGGCGCCTACGCCACCGCCGTCCACGAACGCAACCAGGCCCTCGAAACCGCCAACAAGCCCTACGTCGAATCCGCCTGGGCCAGCGAGGACATGGAGTGGCACGTCCCCGAATTCGGCGAGGACGTCACCCACTTCACCCTCGTCACCCAGAAGGAACTCGCCTGGCGGCTCGGCTGGGACGGCCACAGCAACGCCGGCGCCGAGTCCGTCGCCCGCGCCCGCGCCGTCGCCGCCGAGAACAACGGCAAGGACGACTGGCACGACTGGGCCGCCGACTCCATGCTGCGCGACAGCGAGGTCAACAACACCCAGTACACGCGCGGCACCACCGGCAGCGACGTCGCCTCCTACCTGCGGCGCGGCGGCTTCGCCACCGAGGCCCCCGCGAAGGACTCGCCCGCCTACCGGGTCGAGGTCGAGGACCTGAAGCACGCCTGGTCCGTCTGCGACGTCCAGAACCCCGTCGACCCCCGCCGCATGCTCAACGGCCCCGTGATGACCGCCATGGTCGAGTGGGAGCAGGAGTACGCCGGGCAGGCCCCGCAGCGGGCCGTCATCATCCAGGCCGAGGCCGACGCCGCCGCCGCGACCCGCGAGGCCGCCGACGACATGATCGAGGCCATCGGCCTCGCCTGGCGCGCCGAGCAGATCCTCTCCTGGCGCAAGTACTGGCAGGACACCCTCGCCGCCGACCCGGACACCATCCTGGACAAGCCCGACCAGGCGATGTACGACAAGGCGACGGCCGACCTCACCGCGGCCCGCACCGCGGCGGCCGCCCTGGTGGCCTCGGCCGAGGGCCACGCCGCCGACGCGGCGGAGGCGGTGCGCCGCGCCGCCACCGCCCAGCAGGAGGCGTGGGCCGTCGCCGACGCCGCCGGGCTGCCGCGGGGCCGTGGCCTGATGTACGCCCAGCAGTCGGTGCAGGTGGCCCGCGCTTCCGCCGCGGCCGCCCAGGCCGCCGCCAAGGCGACCGGGACCGCCCGGTCGGCCGCCAACGCCACCGTCGCCGACGCGGAGGCCCTGCTCGCGAAGGCGCAGACCGAGTCCCACGCGCTGAACACCGAGTTCCGCCGGGTCGCCGCCGAGGAGGCCGCCTCCCAGGCGAAGGCCGCCGCCGACAGCGCCGCGGCCGACGCCACGGCCGCCGCCGAGGCCGCCGCGACCGCGAAGTCGGCCCGTACGACGGCCGAGCAGAAGCGGGACAAGGCCCAGACGGCCGCCGCCACCGCCGCGAGCGAGCGGGCGAAGGCGCAGGCCGAGAAGGCCACCGCCGTCGCCGCCCGTGCCAAGGCCGCCACCGAGCGGGCCAAGGCCGTCGAGGCCGAGGGCAGGGCCGGTACGCAGAAGACCGCCGCGCAGACCGCCGAGACGGCCGCCGGCGCGGCCACCACCGACGCGAAGGCGAAGCGCACCACCGCCGACACGAAGGCGAAGGCCGCGCAGGCCGCCCGCGAGAAGGCCTTCGCTGCGCTGCGGGACAAGCAGGCCACCGCGGCCCGCGCCGCCGCCCTGGAGGCCGCGGCCGCCGCCGCCGAGGGCCGGGACACGGCCGCGGAGACGCGCGCCGCCGCCACCGCCGCCCGCACGGCCGCCACCCAGGCCGCCGAGGCCGCGACCGCCGCCCAGGCCGCCGCCGACCAGGCGACCGCCGCCGCGGTGTCCGCCCGGTCCGCCGCCACCACCGCCGAGGGCGCCGCCGAGCGCGCCGAGGCGAACGCGAGCAAGGCGTGGGAGGCGTACTACACCTCGGTCGGCGCGGCCTCGTCCGCGCACGCCGCCGCCGCCACCGCCCTCGACGCCTCGCAGGACGCGGCGATCCGCGCGGACAACGCGGCCACCGCGTCGGAGAACGCGACCGCCCTGGCCGCCAAGGCGCAGGAGGAGGCCGCCGCCGCGCGGACGGGCGCCGACGAGGCGGTGAAGTCGGCCGCGGTCGTCGTCGGCCGCGCCTACGCCGCCGGCCAGGCCGCGCTCGCCGCCCGGGACAGCGCCAAGGAGGCCATCGCCGCCTCCGCGGAGGCCATCACCACGGGCAGCCCGTACCAGGAGAAGGACTCGTCCGCCGCGTTCGCGGTCCTGGTCGGCCAGTCGTCGAAGACGATCGCCGAGCAGCAGGCCGCGGCCGCCGAGGCCAAGGCGGCGGAGGCCAACCAGGCCGCCGCCGACGCCCAGGCCGCCGCCGGCCAGGCGCAGGGCGACGCGAAGCTCGCGGCCGAGGCCGCCGCCCGCGCCGCCGCCGACTCGGCCCGTGCCGCCGAGGCCGTCTCCCGCGCCCAGGCGTCCGCCGCCGAGGCGGCGGCCGCGCAGGCCGCCGCGAAGACCGCGGCCGCGGCCGCGTCGACCCACGCCCAGCAGGCGGGGAACGACGCGCTCAGCGCCCGCAACACCGCCACCGAGGTCGCCGGGGAGGCCGCCGAGGCCGACCGCGAGGCCACCGACGCCGAGCGGCACGCCGCCGAGGCCCAGGAGAAGGCCGGGCGCTCGACCGAGGCCGCCGCCGAGGCCGCGCGCAAGGCCGCCGAGGCCGAACAGGCCGCCAAGGACGCCGAGTCCAAGGCGTCCGACGCCACCGGCGACTCCACCGCCGCCGAGGAGGCCGCGAAGAAGGCCGAGGAGGAGCAGCGGGCGAAGAACGAGGCCGCGCACAAGGACGCGCTGGCCGAGGGCGTCACCCCGATCGAGGGCGGCGCCAACAACTGGCCGGTGCTCGGCGAGCGCGAGGAGAAGATCCTCCTCGACTCCTGCGGCCAGAGCTGCGTCGACGACTACCGGGAGGGCATCGCCGCCGTCTCCGTCGACATCGTGAAGTGGGCCGGCGACAACGGCGGCACGATCCTCTTCGAGCAGCTCGACGCCGCGAAGGTCAAGCAGTGCCTGGCCGGCTCGGACGTCGAGGACTGCCTCTGGGACCTCGTCGACATCGCGTCGAACGCCGTGATCGTCGGCCGCATGCCGGCGCTCTCGCAGGCGATCGAGCAGGTCTCCACCGGGGTCCGGCGGATCTTCGTGGACGCCGACAACGCCCTGCGCCGCCTCAACGAGCTGACGGCCGTCATCAAGGACGTCCGCTCCACCCCGCGCCTCAACCGGTGCCTCGCGGGCGTCGCCCTGCACGCCGGCGGCGCCAAGATGAAGGCCAAGGCCATCGAGGGCCTGACCGGCACGGACGTCCAGCTCGGCGCCGTCGTCGGCGACGTCGGCTGGATCGGGTTCATGCCGCTGGGGCAGGCCCGCGACCAGGACCGGGACGCCGGATACGCGTACATGGACGCCATGGCGGCCCGTGAGGCGGTCCTGGAGGACGCCAACAGGCCGTACGCGATGAGCTCGTTCGACGAGGGCATCACGCTGCACGCGCCGGAGTTCGGCGCCGACATCCTCGGCTTCACCCTCTCCTCCCAGGCGAAGGTGTCCGAGCGGCTGGGCTGGGACGACCACACCAACCCGAGCGCCGAGTCGGTGGCCAGGGCCCGGGAGATCACCGAGCAGAACCGCGGCAAGGACACCTGGCACGACTTCGCGGCCGACGTGATGCTGCGGGACTCGAACGTGTCGCAGACCCGCTACTCCGGCGGCACCACCGCCACGGACGTCGCCACCTACCTGCGGCACGGCGGTTTCGTCGACGGCAAGGTCGCCGAGGGCACGCCCGAGTTCCGCATCGAGGTCGAGAACCTCAAGCAGGCGTGGGCCGCGTGCGACCACGCCGAGCCGGTCGACCCGCGCAACGGCCTGTCCGAGGTCTCCTCGCAGGCCGCGGCCGAGTGGGAGGCGGAGTACGCCGGCCAGGCCGCGCCCCGCGCCCTGATCATGCGCGCGGAGGCGGACGCCGCCGCCGCGACCCGTGCCGCCGCCGACAACATGGTGGAGGCGATCGGGCAGGCGTGGCTCGCGGACCAGATCCTGCGCTGGCAGAAGTACTGGCACGACCAGCTGGAGCGCGACCCGCAGCACATCCTGAAGCCGAAGCAGGCCCTCTTCGACCGGGCGAACACGGACCTCGCGAAGGCCCGCGGCCGGATCCAGGCCCTGGTCACCGCGGCGAAGGAGCAGGCCGCGGCGGCGAACGCCGCGTCGGCCCGCGCGGTCGCGGCGCAGCAGGACGCCTGGGCCATCGCGGACGCCGCCGAGGTGCCGCGCGGCCGTGGCCTGATGTACGCCCAGCAGTCGGTGCAGGTGGCCCGTGCCTCGGGCGCCGCCGCCACCGCCGCCGCCAAGGCGACGGAGACGGCGTTCAACGCGGCGAAGGCCACGGTCTCGACCTCCCAGACGCTGCTGGCGCTGGCGCAGACCGAGTCCCACGCGCTGAAGACCGAGTTCCACCGGATCGCCGCCCAGGAGGCCGCCGCGCAGGCGAAGGCCGCCGCGGACAGCGCCGACCGGGAGGCGGCCGAGGCCGAGGCGAACCTGAAGATCGCCAAGGAGGCCCAGGCCACCGCGGAGCGCGAGGAGCAGGAGGCCAAGGCCGCGGCCGGCACGGCGCAGGCCAAGCGGGCCGAGGCCGAGCTGGAGCGGGCCGTCGCCGCCGCCGAGCGGGCGACCGCCGAGTCCGAGCGGGACAAGGCCTCCGCGGCCGAGGCCCGTGCGGTGGAGGAGCAGGGCAAGGCCAGCTCCGCCGCCACCTCGGCCAGGAGCTCCGGTGCCACGGCCGCGTCCAAGCGGGACGACGCGGCGGAGGCGGAGCAGGAGGCGAGGCTCGCGCGTGACCGCGCGGTCGTCGCCGAGCGCGAGCAGAAGGCCGCCGAGTCGAGGGCCGCGGCGACCGAGGCGGCCGCCCAGGCCGCGATCGGCACCGACGCGGCGGAGGAGACCCGGGCCGCGGCGAACGACGCCCGCGCGGCGGCGAACGCGGCGACCACCGCGGCCGTCAACGCCCGGGCGGCGGCCGACGAGGCCACCACCGCGGCGGTCAGCTCCCGCGCGGCGGCGACCCGGGCCAACGGCGCCGCCCGCCGGGCCGGCGCGGCCGCCGACGGTGCCTGGTCGGCGTACTACACCGCGGTCGGTTCCGCGGCGGCGGCCCACGCGGCCGCGGCCACGGCGATCGACGCCTCCGAGGCGGCCGCGCAGAACGCGCGGAACGCCGAGGCGGAGTCGAAGAAGGCCTCGGCCGCCGCGGTCGTCGCGAAGAAGGAGTCGGTCGCGGCGCACGCCGAGGCGCTGAAGACCGCCCAGTGGGCGGCCAAGGCGGCCGGTTACGCCTATGCCACCGCCCAGGCGGCGAGCGCGGCGCGGGACACCGCGACGCAGGCCGCGAAGCCGGCGAAGGAGGCCATCGCGCTCGGTACTCCGTACCAGGAGACCGACGCGTCGGCGGCGTTCGCCGTGCTGACAGGGCAGGGCGCGCTGACCCTCTCGGAGCAGCAGGCCAAGGCCGCCGAGGCCAAGGCCGTCCAGGCGGCGGAGTACGCGGCGGAGGCCAAGCTCCTCGCCGAGCAGGCCGCGGCCGACGACAAGCTGGCCG
Source organism: Streptomyces sp. NPDC058758 (assembly GCF_042746075.1). Lineage (NCBI taxonomy): Bacteria > Bacillati > Actinomycetota > Actinomycetes > Kitasatosporales > Streptomycetaceae > Streptomyces > Streptomyces sp. NPDC058758. The sequence continues at coordinate 147,878 of NZ_JBHYPS010000015.1, forward strand.
CCCAGGCGGCCGCGGCCGCCGCGGCCGACGCGGAGCGCGCGGCCAGGGCCGTGAAGCGGGCCCAGGTGGCCGCGGCCGAGGCGCAGAAGGCGGCCAAGGCGGCGCAGGCGGCGGCCGAACGGGCCGACGTGTGGGCCATGCAGGCCGGTAACGACGCCATGCGCGCGACGTTCGCGGCCAACGACGCCCTGGCCGACGCGGCGGCGGCGGACAACGCCGCGACCGAGGCGGAGCGGGACGCGGCCTCGGCGCGCGCGGCGGCCACGACCGCCGAGAACGACGCGGCGGACGCGCGGGCCACGGCCACCCGGGCCGAGTCCGACGCCGACGCGGCGGAGACCTCGGCGGCGAACGCCCAGACCCTCGCGGAGGAGGCCGACGCGGCCGCCAAGCGGGCGGAGGAGGCGGAGCGCAAGCGCCTGGAGGAGGAGCGGCGCCGGCACGTCGAGGCCGGTTCCCTCTACACCGGCGGGCCGCTCGGCGCCGACGACGAGGAGCTGCTGCGGAAGCTCTGCGGCCAGCAGTGCGTCGACGAGTACAAGGCGGCCAGGGACCTGGCCTCCGGTGACGTCGAGGCGTGGGTCCGGGCCAACGGCGGTGCGATCCTGATCGAGCTGTTCGGTCTGGACAACATCAAGGAGTGCCTGTCCACCTGGGACTTCGAGGCGTGCGTCTGGGCGCTCATCGACGTGGCGGGGTACCTCGTGCCCGTCACGAAGATCCCGGCGGTCGCCAAGGCGCTGCTCGCGATCGGCAAGGCGATCGACAAGTTCTTCGAGGCGTCGAAGCTCGCCAAGAAGCTCCTCGACAAGTACAACGCCCTGCTGAAGAAGACCAAGAGCCTTCCCTCGTGCCTGGTGCCCGACGGGAAGAGCAGTTCGTCGTACAGCGCGACCTCGTTCTCGTTCGCGGCGTTCAGCGCGTCGGGGGGTGCCAGTTCCAGCAACAACTACGGCTGGCCGGACGACTGGGACGACGGCCAGTCCAGCTCCTCCTCGGACTACGGCTGGCCGGACGACTGGCCGAACCCGGGCGAGGAGGTGGAGGACCTCGGGGGCTGGGCGTCGATCGGCGCCGACCTGTGCCGGAAGATCGAGATCTCCGGCTGGTTCCTCGGGGACATCCGCGACGTCCACTTCGACGGCGGCAAGCGGGTCGAGCCGGGCAAGGGCATCTGGAAGGCCAACACGTCCGACGCCATGCTCACGCGGATCTTCAACCTGGCGGAGCACAAGTGCACCAACTGGACCCAGGCGTCGCAGCCGCGTTACCGCTCCTGCGTCTTCGACCCCGGGCTCGGCATCGTCGGCCGGAAGCGGCACGACGGGGACGACGACACGTCGCTGGTGGAGCTGATCGTCTCCATCGACGGCGATGCCATCACGATGTACCCGAAGTAGCCGGACCGGACGGGAGTCGGTGAGGGGATGAGCATCGCGGTGCGCGTGCTGAACGGTGGCAAGGAGCTCCAGGGGGTGTTCGAGGACGACGAGGAGCGCAGTCTCTTCACGTACTGCTGCCTGGCGCCGGACACCACCGTGCGCTGGGGGGTGAACGAGTACCGGGAGACGGTCTTCAACTCGAAGCAGGCGTTCCAGCTGCTGCGCGAGCTGGAGGAGCTTCCCGAGGAGGAGTTCACCCCCGTCCTGAGGCAGCTCAGGTCGGCGGCGCGGTACGTCCACCACCGCAGCGGTTACCTGTACTTCATCGGCGACTGAGAAGCGAAGGACGCGACGCCCGGCCGGGGATCCCCCGGCCGGGCGTTTCGCGTGTGCGGGGGTCAGCCGGCGGCCGTCAGCCCGGCGAGTTCCCGCTCCACGTTCTCGCGGGCCCTTTCCTCCCAGACCGCCGCGCCGTACGGGGTGCGGAAGAGGCGGGGGAGGCCGAGGAGCTGGCGGAGGACGGCGGCGCGGCCCTCGCGGAAGGCGTCGTCGGGGACGAAGGCGTACTCCTCGCGGACGGCCGCCGCATACCCCCGGTAGGTGTCGGGGTCGGTGGCGAGGATCGCGAGGTCGGCGTCGCAGAGGGTCTCGCCGTTGAGGTCGCCGGGGGCCGGGTCGTGAGTGGTGGTGAGGCGGACCAGGCGGGCCACCTCCGTCACCTCGTGGTCGGTCAACCCGGCTTCTTTGAGGGCGAGTTCGGCGAGGGCTGCGGACCTCTCCTCGTTCTCGGAGCGGTCGGGGCGGTAGACGGCGTCGTGGAACCAGGCGGCGAGGCGGACGAGTTCGAGTTCCCCGCCCTCGCCGCCCTGGTCGGCGAGTTCGTCGATGCGGTCGAGGACCGCCCGGAGGTGGGCGGTGGTGTGGTAGCGCCGCTGGGGTTCGGCCCAGCGGGCCAGCAGGTTGAGGCCGTACGGGGCGGGGTCGGGGCCCTCGCGGCCGGCGCGGGCGGCGAGCAGGGTGGCGTTCCAGCGCCGGAGGAGTTCACCGGTCTCGGTCGCTCTGTCCTCGGTTGCGGTCATGGGCGCATTCTGCCCGCCGGGGCGGCCGGATCCCCGGCGGAAGCGCGCGCTCATCTCACTCTTACATACCCCCCATGGGTATGCTACGGTGCTCCGCGAAGGTACCCCCCAGGGGTATGCGAACGGCCCAGGCCACCGGTCGGCCGCGAGTGAAGGGCAGTGCGATGTCAAACGTCAACCCCCGGCGCTGGTGGGCACTCCTCGTGCTCGCCACCGCCCAGTTCATGGTCATCATGGACACCTCGATCATCGGGGTGGCGCTCCCCGAGATGCAGAAGGACCTGGGCTTCTCCCAGGGCGAGCTCCAGTGGGTGTTCAACGCCTACGTGATCGTCTTCGGCGGCCTGCTGCTCCTCGGCGGACGCCTCTCCGACCTCGTCGGGGCCCGGAAGATCTTCGTCACCGGCTGGGCCGTCATGATCGCCGGCTCGGTGCTCGCCGCCGCCGCGCAGACCGCCTGGGTCGAGATCGCCGGCCGCGCCGTGCAGGGCGTCGGCGGCGCGCTCATCGCGCCCTCCGCGATGACCCTCCTGATGATGCTCTTCATGCACGACCCGAAGGAGCTCGGCAAGGCGATGGCGCTGTACGGCGCCGCGGCCCCGGCCGGCGGCACCGCGGGCGTCTTCCTCGGCGGCGTCTTCACCGAGTGGGCCGCCTGGCAGTGGGTGTTCATCATCTACGTCCCGATCGGCCTGGCCACCCTCGCCGCCACCAGGCTGCTCCCCGAGGTCGGCTCCCGCCGCGGCTCCGTCGACGTCCTCGGCGCCGCCGCCGTCACCGCCGGTCTCGCGCTCGCCGTCTTCGCCGTGGTCCGCGCCCCCGAGGTCGGCTGGGGCTCCACCGGCACGATCCTCCAGCTGGCCGGCGCCGCCGCCCTCCTGGTCCTGTTCTTCGTGATCCAGAAGTCGGTCCGCGAGCCCCTCATGCCGCTCGGCGTCTGGCGGGTCCCGCGCCTCGGCTCGGCCAACCTGGCGATGACGCTGCTCGGCGCCGCGTGGATCCCGATGTGGTACTTCCTCAACCTGTACCTCCAGCAGGTCCTCGGCTACGGGGCCTTCGCCTCCGGCGCCGCGCTGCTCCCGATGACCGTGCTCCTCATGATCTTCATGACGGCCATCACCTCCCGCCTGATGATGAAGGTCGGCGCCAAGCCGCTGATCGGCGGCGGTCTGCTGGTCCTCGCCGCCGGCCTGGTCTGGCTCGCGGCCGTCGAGCCCACCGGCTCCTTCCTCGTCGACGTCCTGCCGGCCTCGCTGGTCGCCGCGCTCGGCATGTCCCTCGCCTACATCCCGGCGATGATCGCCGCGATGTCCGGCGCCCCGCAGGAGCAGGCCGGTCTCGCCTCCGGCATCGTCAACACCACCTACAACGTCGGCTCCGCGCTCGGCCTCGCCGCCCTCACCGCGGTCGCCATGTCGCAGGGCGCCGACCAGCTCGGCAACCTGCCCAAGCTCACCGAGGGCTTCTCGGCCGCCTTCATCGGCGCCGCGGTCGTCGCCGCCGTCGGCGGCGTCGTCACCCTCCTGGTGATGAAGGGCGACAAGGCCGTGGCCGCCGAGGCCGCCGCCGCCCCCGCCGCCCAGGGGGAGAAGGTCGCCGCCTGAGCGCCGCTCCGCAGGGGCCGCCCGATGTCCGTCCCGGACGTCGGGCGGCCCCTTTCCCGTACCCCCTCCCGGAAAGGAACGTCATGGAGCTGAACACCCGGGCCGTGCACGTCGTCAACGAGCCCTTCGACGAGGGCGGCCGGCCGCTGTCCGTGCCGCTCGTGCAGTCCTCCGCCTTCGCCTTCGACTCGGCCGCCGAGCTGGCCGACGCGATGGCCGGGCCCGACGGCCGGTACGTCTACGGCCGCCGCGGCAACCCGACCGTCCGCGCCCTGGAGCGGACCCTCGCCGGCCTGGAGGGGGGCGAGGGGGCCCTCGCCTTCGCCTCCGGGATGGGCGCGATCAGCGGCGTGCTGCTCGCGCTGCTGCGGCCCGGCGACCGGGTGGTCGCCCAGCGCTGCCTGTACGGCGGCACGCACGCCGTCCTGGCGGACCTGGCCGAGCGGTACGAGATCGAGGTCGTCCGGATATCCGGCGACAACCCGGCCGAGCTGGAGGCCGCCGCCGCGCACCCCGCCACCCGGCTCCTCGTCCTGGAGACGATCGCCAACCCCACCGGCCTGGTCCCCGACCTCCCCGGTCTGCTCGCCGCCGCCCGCGCCCTCGGGGTGACGAGCCTGGTCGACAACTCGCTGGCCTCGCCCGTGCTGTGCCGCCCGCTGGAGCTCGGCGCCGACGTCGTCGTCCACTCCACCACCAAGTACCTCTCCGGCCACTCCGACGTGCTGGGCGGCGCCGCCGTCTTCGCGGACGAGGCGCTGCGCCGCCGGATCTGGCCCCGCACGGTCGAACTCGGGGCCTGCGCGGATCCGTTCGCGGCCTGGCTCACCCTGCGGGGGCTGCCCACGCTGCCGCTGCGGATGCGCGAGCACTGCGCCAACGCCGCCGCCCTCGCCGAGCTGCTCGCCGCCCGCCCCGACGTGGTGGCCGTGCACCATCCGTGGCGCCCGGACCACCCCTCGTACGACACCGCCCGGAAGGTGCTGGCCGGCGGCGGCGGGCTGCTCTCCTTCGAGCTCGCCGGGGGCCGGGAGGCGGGGCGGGCCTTCATCGAGCGGGTGCGGCTCGCGAAGCTCGCGCTCTCGCTCGGCGGCGTGGAGACGCTCGTGACCCATCCGGCGTCCACCTCCCACCGCGAGCTGGACGCGGACGCCCTCCGGGCCGCGGGGATCGCTCCCGGGCTCGTGCGGATGTCCGTCGGCATCGAGGACGCCGGGGACCTCTGGGCCGATGTCGAACAGGCCCTCGCCCGAAGGGAGTCGACGCTTCTTTTGGGTTGACAAAATAAATGGTCGATTCGTAGATTGGGTGATGCCAGGAAACGTAGAACTCCTAGGTCAAGGGGGGCGTCCGATGCGCTACTTCGAGGATTTCCGGCCCGGCGACGTGCATGAACTGGGCACCGTCACCGTCACGGCGGAGGAGGTGCTGGACTTCGGCAGGCGCTTCGACCCGCAGCCCTTCCACACGGACCCGGAGCGGGCGAAGGACTCGCCGTTCGGCGGCCTGATCGCGAGCGGCTTCCACACCCAGGCGCTCTTCATGCGGCGGTACGTCGACGGCCTGCTCGCCTACAGCGACTGCATGGGCTCGCCCGGCATCGACGAGGTCCGCTACCTGCGCCCGGTCCGCCCGGGCGACGTCCTCACCGCCCGCGTCGAGGTCCTCGGCGCCACCCCGTCGCCGTTCAACCCCGCCACCGGCACCGTCAAGCCGCGGTGCACGCTCGTGGCCGCCGACGGGACGGCCGTGTTCAGCATGATCCTGCACAGCATCTTCCGCCGGCGCCCCGCCGACTCCGAGGCCGCGCATCCGTCGTCGATGCCCGCGGCCGAGGACCCCGTCGGCTGCACGGGCGCCCGGGCCGAGGCCTGTGTCCCGGTCATGACCGCCTGACGGGTCCGTGTGCCCGACCCGACGGGTCCGTATGCCCGTCGGCGGGCGCCGCCCGCCCGGCCCCCGAACACGGCCGTCCGCACCTCTCCTGACCACCGACCCGAAGGGGGACCTCCCGTGGAGGCCGTATCCCGCACCGCCCAGTGGACCGCCGCCGCGCGGGCCCTGGAGACCGAGCGCGAGGACCGGCTGTTCGCCGATCCCTACGCGCGCACCGTCGCCGACGAGACCGGCTTCGAGCTGCTGAAGCGCTACGACGGCGGCGGCATCGTGCCGTTCCTCGCCATCCGCACCACCTACCTCGACCGGGCGATCGTCCGGGCGGTCCGGGAGCGCGGCATCCGCCAGGTCGTCCTCCTCGCCGCCGGCATGGACACCCGCTTCTACCGGCTGCCGTGGCCCGACGGCGTCACCGTCTACGAGCTCGACCGACCGGCGCTCCTGGAGGCCAAGGCCGGGATGCTGGAGGACGAGCCGCAGCCGGCCGGCCGCACCCGCGTCCCCGTCCCCGTCGACCTCACCCGGGACTGGACCGGCCCGCTCGAGGAGGCCGGCTGGAAGAGCGACGAGCCGGTCCTCTGGGTCGTCGAGGGCCTGCTCTTCTTCCTCCCCGAGCAGGCCGTCCGCACCCTGATCGCGACCCTCTCCGCCCACGCCGCGCCCGGCTCCGTGCTGCTCGGCGACGTCATCTCACGCGCCGCCCTCGTCAACCCGCTCGCCCGCTCCTTCATGAAGGCGCTGGAGGAGGACGGCAACCCCTGGCTCTTCGGCACCGAGGAGCCCGAGGCGCTGCTCGCCGAGTGCGGCTGGTCCGTCCGCGAGGTGAAGCAGCCCGGCGAGGCCGGCGCCGACTTCGACCGCTGGCCCTACCCGGTCCCGGCCCGCACCGTCCCGGGCGTGCCGCGGTCCTTCCTGTTCACGTGCGACCTGCCGGGCGCGCCCGGACACGACGAGGAGGTGGCCGCGTGAGCGCCCACGAGTTCCACCAGAGGGTCATCACCGACGCCGGGGCCGCCGTCCGCGGCCTGACCGTCGCGCTCGGCGAGCGCCTCGGCCTCTACAGGGCCCTCGCCGCCGGGGGCCCGCTCACCGCCGCCGCGCTCGCGGAGCGGACCGGCACGGACGAGCGGTACGTGGAGGAGTGGCTGCACGCCCAGCTCTCCGCCGGGTACGTCGAGCGGCACCCCAGCTCGCTCACGTACACGCTGCCCGCCGACCACGCGGAGGTGCTGGCCGACCCGAAGGCCGTCACCTACGCCGCAGGCTTCTTCACCGCCCTCAAGGCGCTGTACGCCACCGAGGACCTGCTGGTGGAGGCGTACCGCACCGGCGACGGCGTCGGCTGGGCCGAGCACGACGCGGCCCTCGACACCGGCATGGGCTCCTTCTTCCAGCCGACGTACGAGCACAAGCTCGTCCCCGACTGGCTGCCCGCGCTCCACGGGGTCACGGACAAGCTCGCCGCCGGCGGCACCGTCGCGGACGTCGGCTGCGGCGTCGGGCACACCACCCTGCTCATCGCGAAGGCCTTCCCGAACGCCACCGTCCACGGCTTCGACTACTCCGAGGAGGCCATCGCGATCGCCCGCGAGCTGGCGGAGGAGGCGGGCCTGTCCGGCCGGGTCGCCTTCGAGGTCGCCTCCGCCGACGACTACCCCGGCACCGGCTACGACCTGGTCTGCTTCTTCAACGCCCTGCACGACATGGGCGACCCGGTCGCCGCCGCCCAGCACGTCCACAAGTCGCTGGACGCGGACGGCACCTGGATGCTCGTCGAGTCCAACGTCTCGCCGCGGGACGTCGACACCCAGACGCCCGCCGCCCGCATGTTCATGGCCCTGTCCGCCGTGATGTGCCTGCCGGTCGCGGTCGCCCAGCGCGGCCCGCACGCGCTCGGCAACCACTCCGGCGAGAAGGCCTTCCGGGCGATCGCCGGGGAGGCCGGCTTCACCCGCTGGCGGCGCGCCGCCGAGACCCCGGTCAACGCGGTCTACGAAGTCCGCCCGTAACCGAACTCCGAAGGAGCGAGACCATGGGCGTCGCCGCCCCCCTCCCCGTCACCGACCGCTTCATGGAGGTCCTGAGCCGCCTCAGCGAGCGCTCGGTCGAGGACTACTACAACCCGTACCAGACCTTCCAGTGGCCCGAGACCCTGGAGGAGAACCGTTTCTGGATGACACCGGAGCTGCTCACCGTCTTCGGCACCGAGCACTACGACCGGCTCGGTGAGGAAACGCTTCAGCGCCTCTCGAAGTGGGAGTCGGTCAACTTCTACAGCCTCAACGTGCACGGCATCCGCGAACTCCTCATCGAGGTCGTCGGCCGCATCCACATGCCGGGCTTCGAGGTCCCCTCGGACTTCTTCCACCACTTCATCGGCGAGGAGAACGAGCACATGTGGTTCTTCTCCGAGTTCTGCCGGCGCTACGGCCACAAGATCTACGGCTCCACCGCCATGCGCGCCGACGCCGCCTGGGAGCCCGAGGTCGAGAACTTCCTCGTCTTCACCCGCATCCTCTTCTTCGAGGAGCTGGTCGACCACTACAACTCCCGGATGGCGAAGGACGAGTCCCTCTGCCACACCATCCGCGAGGTCAACCGCATCCACCACCAGGACGAGTCCCGCCACATCGCCTTCGGCCGCGAACTCGTCTCCCTGCTGCACCGCCGCATGTGCGAGGCCGTGCCCGCCGCCCGCGTCCGGGAGGTGGAGGCGTACCTCAAGCGGTACGTCGTCTACAGCGTCAACTCCCTCTACAACCCCCACGTGTACAAGGACGCCGGCATCCCCGACCCGCTCGGCCTGCGGAACGCCCTCATCGCCGACCCGGCCCGCCGCGCCCACGAACGCAGGGCGATCCGCAAGCCGCTCGCCTTCTTCCTGAAGACCGGGATCTTCTCCGACGACACCCTGCCCGTCCTCTGAGACCGTCCGAGAGCCCTCACCGAGAGGTGCACCGACCATGACCGTCACCACCCCCGAGACCGTCGGGGCGACCAGGGGCCTGCCCTCCCTGGGGCCGGAGGGGACCCGCCTGCTGCGGCTCCTCGACGACACCTTCGAGAGCTGGGGCGTCGCCGCGGGCGCCCGCCCGATGACCATGCCCCCGCTGCTGCCCGCCACCGACCTCGCGCGGCTCGACTACTACGACAACTTCCCCCACCAGGCCGTCCTCGCCGCCCCCCTCGACCTGGAGAAGCGGCTCACCACCCCCTTCGACGGCGAGCGCGGCCACTGGCCCGCCGCCTCCCTCGAACCGGCCGGCCTCGGCCTGCCCTCCGCCTCCTGCTACGCCGTCTACCTGGACCACCGGGGCCGGCGGGTCGCCGACGACACCCTCGTCACCGTCTGCTCGTGGTGCTTCCGCAAGGAGACCCACTACGAGGGCATGCGCCGCCAGCTCGGCTTCCGCATGCGGGAGGTCGTCGCCCTCGGCACCCGCGCGCACGCCGAGGACCACCTCACCGCCTTCACCGCCCGCGTCGACGCCTTCGCCGAGGCCGTGGGCCTCTCCCTGCGCAAGGAGGCCGCCTGCGACCCCTTCTTCGACAAGGGCGGCTCCAAGGCGCTCCTCCAGCGCCTCACCCCGGTGAAGTACGAGTTCCTGTACGAGGACCTGGCGATCGCCTCGGTCAACACCCACCGGAACTTCTTCGGCGAACGCTGCGACATCACGCTCGCCTCGACCGGCGGCCCGGCCTTCACCAGCTGCGTCGCCTTCGGCCTCGAACGCTGGCTGTCCGCGCTGACCCGCCGCCACGGCGGCTGGGAGGCGGCGACCCGGGCGGTCCTGGACGCGGCCGGGCCGGTGACCTGACGTGCCGGCCCGACCCGTCGCCCCGCCGGCGGGCGGCCTGGGCTGGGCGAACCTCGGCATGGACATCGTGTCCGTCAACCGTGTCCGCCGGCTCCTCGACCAGTACGGGGAGCGCTTCTTCGAGCGGATGCTCACCCCCGGCGAACTCGCCGACTGCCGCACCTCCACCGGGCTCGACGTGCTGAGCCTGTGCGGACGGATCGCGGCCAAGGAAGCGGCCTTCAAGACCTTACGGGTCAGGGGCAGGTTCCTGCCCTGGCCGGAGATCGTGGTGCGGCGCTCCGACGGCGGCTGGCCGCTCGTCGAACTCCACGGCGCCGCGGCCGAGATGGCCGCCGGATCCGGCATCGCCGAGATCACCGTGTCCATCAGCCACGACGTGGACTACGCGGTGGCGGTCGCCGCCCCGATCATCGCCCACACCCCACCCACGCACACGAGTTGAGGAGATCCATCATGGCCGACGGCCTGCAGCAGGTGAAGAACTGGATCCTGGAGCGCCACCCCGAGCGCCAGGACATCGCCCCCGACCTCGACCTCATCGAGAACCGGCTCATCGACTCCCTCTCCTTCGTCGAGTTCGTCTTCCTGCTGGAGCAGGAGAGCGGCGTCTCCATCCAGATGGAGACCCTGGAGGTCGACGCCATCCGCACCCTCGGCGCCATCGAGCGGCACTTCTTCGCCACCGCGGGGGCGGAGGCGGTCCAGGCATGAGCGGCCGCCTCTTCACCTCGGAGTCCGTGACCGAGGGACACCCCGACAAGATCGCCGACCGGATCAGCGACACCGTCCTGGACGCGCTCCTCGCCCAGGACCCGGAGGCCCGTGTGGCCGTCGAGACGCTGATCACCACCGGCCAGGTCCACATCGCCGGCGAGGTCACCACCACCGCCTACGCCCCGATCGCGCAGCTGGTCCGGGACGCCATCCTGGACATCGGCTACGACTCCTCCGCCAAGGGCTTCGACGGCGCCTCCTGCGGCGTCTCCGTCTCCATCGGAGCCCAGTCCCCGGACATCGCGCAGGGCGTCGACACCGCCTACGAGTCCCGCGTCGAGGGGGAGGACGACGCGCTCGCCGCGCAGGGCGCCGGCGACCAGGGCCTCATGTTCGGCTACGCCTGCGACGACACCGCCGAGCTGATGCCGCTGCCCATCGCGCTGGCGCACCGGCTCTCCCGCCGCCTCACCGAGGTCCGCAAGGACGGCACCGTGCCGTACCTGCGGCCCGACGGCAAGACGCAGGTCACCATCGAGTACGACGGCGACCGTCCGGTCCGCCTCGACACGGTCGTCGTCTCCTCGCAGCACGCCGCCGACATCTCCGTCGAGGGCCTGCTCACCCCCGACGTCCGCGAGTACGTCGTCGAGCACGTCCTCAAGGAGCTGGCCGAGGAGGGCGTCGCCCTGGCCTCCGACGGCTACCGGCTGCTGGTCAACCCGACCGGGCGCTTCGAGGTCGGCGGCCCGATGGGCGACGCCGGCCTCACCGGCCGCAAGATCATCATCGACACGTACGGCGGCATGGCCCGCCACGGCGGCGGCGCCTTCTCCGGCAAGGACCCGTCCAAGGTCGACCGCTCGGCCGCCTACGCCATGCGCTGGGTCGCCAAGAACGTGGTCGCCGCCGGGCTCGCCCGCCGCTGCGAGGTCCAGGTCGCCTACGCGATCGGCAAGGCCGAGCCCGTCGGTCTCTTCGTCGAGACCTTCGGCACCGAGACCGTCCCCGTGGAGCGCATCCAGGACGCCGTGCGCGAGGTCTTCGACCTGCGGCCGGCGGCGGTCATCCGCGACCTGGACCTCAAGCGGCCCGTCTACGCGGCGACCGCCGCCTACGGCCACTTCGGCCGCGAGCTGCCGGACTTCACCTGGGAGCGGACCGACCGCGTCGACGCCCTCAAGACGGCGGCGGGGGTCTGACGGTCATGCGCGTCGCCGTCACGGGTTCCATCGCGACCGACCACCTGATGACCTTCCCCGGCCTGTTCGGCGAGCAGCTGCTCGCCGGACGGCTGGACCGGGTCTCCCTGTCGTTCCTCGCCGACGACCTGGAGGTCAGGCGCGGCGGAGTGGCAGCGAACATCGCCTTCGGGCTCGGTGTACTCGGCCTGCGCCCCGTCCTCGTGGGCGCGGTCGGCGCCGACTTCGAGCCGTACCGGGTGTGGCTCAAGGACCACGGCGTGGACACCGACTCGGTGCGCGTCAGCGGCTCCCTGCACACCGCCCGCTTCGTCTGTACCACCGACCGGGCGCAGAACCAGATCGCCACCTTCTACGCGGGGGCGATGGCCGAGGCGCGGGAGATCGACCTCCGCGAGGCCGTCCGCCGCACCGGCCGGCTGGACCTCGTCCTGGTCTCCCCGGACGACCCCGAGGCCATGCTCCGGCACACCCGCACCTGCCGCGAGCTGGGGATCCCCTTCGCCGCCGACCCCTCGCAGCAGCTCGCACGGCTCGACGGGGACGCGGTGCGGGAGCTGGTGGACGGCGCCCGGTTCCTCTTCACCAACGAGTACGAGACCGCGCTCCTCCTGGAGAAGACCGGCTGGACGGAGGCGGAGGTGCTCCGCCGGGCCGCCACCTGGGTCACCACCCACGGCGAGGCGGGCGTCCGGATCCGGGGCGAGGGCCGCGCCCCCCTCGCGGTGCCCGCCGTCCCGGTGGACGCCGTGACCGACCCGACCGGCGTCGGCGACGCCTTCCGGGCCGGCTTCCTCGCCGGCACCCTGTGGGGCGTCCCCGAGCGGTGCGCCGCCCGGCTGGGCTGCGCCGTGGCCGCGGCCGTCCTCGGCTCCGTCGGCACCCAGGAGTACCGGCTCCGCCGGGAGCCGCTGCTCGAACGGCTCCGCACCGCGTACGGGGCCGGCTGCACGGCCGCCCTCGTCCCGCACCTGAGGGGGCTGACGTGAGCCGTTCCCCGAGGCCGTCGCTGCGGGACGAGTTCGCCCGCCGGGTGGTCGTGGCCGACGGCGCCATGGGCACCATGCTCCAGGCCGCCGACCCGACCCTGGACGACTTCACGGGCCTCGAAGGCTGCAACGAGATCCTCAACGTCACCCGCCCCGACCTCGTCGCCTCCGTCCACGACGCCTACTTCGCGGTGGGCGTGGACTGCGTCGAGACCAACACCTTCGGGGCGAACCTCGCCGCGCTCGCCGAGTACGGCGTCGAGGACCGGGTGTACGAGCTGTCCGAGGCGGGCGCCCGGATCGCCCGCGCGTCGGCGGACGCCCACACGGCCGCCGACGGGCGCCCCCGCTGGGTCCTCGGCTCCATGGGACCCGGCACCAAGCTGCCGACCCTCGGGCACGTCGCGTACGGACCCCTGCGGGACGCCTTCCAGCAGAACGCGGAGGGCCTGGCCAGGGGCGGCGCGGACGCCCTCCTGATCGAGACCTCCCAGGACCTGCTCCAGACGAAGGCGGCCGTCGTCGGCGCCCGCCGGGCCCTGGAGTGGGTGGGCCTGGACCTGCCGGTCCTCGTGCAGGTCACGGTCGAGACGACCGGCACGATGCTGCTGGGGTCCGAGATCGGCGCCGCCCTGACGGCGCTCGAACCGCTGGGCATCGACATGATCGGCCTCAACTGCGCCACGGGCCCGGCCGAGATGAGCGAGCACCTGCGCCACCTCGCCCGGCACGCGCGCATCCCGCTGTCGGTGATGCCCAACGCGGGCCTGCCCGTCCTCACCTCCGACGGCGCCCACTACCCGCTGACCCCGGAGGAACTGGCCGACGCCCACGAGGAGTTCCTGCGGACCTGCGGACCCTCGCTGGTCGGCGGCTGCTGCGGCACGACCCCCGAGCACCTGCGGGCGATCGTGGACCGGGTGCGGGGCGCGGCCGTCGGGGAGCGCCGGCCGGTGCCCGAGCCGGGGGCCGCCTCCCTCTACCAGACCGTGCCGTTCCGGCAGGACACCTCGTACCTGGCGATCGGCGAGCGGACGAACGCGAACGGGTCGAAGAAGTTCCGCGAGGCCATGCTGGACGGTCGCTGGGACGACTGCGTGGAGATGGCGCGGGACCAGATCCGCGAGGGCGCGCACATGCTGGACCTGTGCGTGGACTACGTGGGCCGGGACGGCGTGGCGGACATGGAGGAGCTGGCCGGCCGCTTCGCCACCGCCTCCACGCTGCCGATCGTGCTGGACTCCACCGAGGTGGAGGTGATTCGGGCCGGCCTGGAGAAGCTCGGCGGCCGCGCGGTCGTCAACTCGGTCAACTACGAGGACGGCGACGGCCCCGAGTCCCGCTTCGCGAAGGTCGCGGCCCTGGCGCGGGAGCACGGCGCCGCGCTGATGGCGCTGACCATCGACGAGGAGGGCCAGGCCCGGACGGCGGAGAAGAAGGTCGCGATCGCGGAGCGCCTGATCGCGGACCTCACCGGCAACTGGGGGATCCGCGAGTCCGACATCCTCATCGACACCCTGACCTTCACCATCTGCACCGGTCAGGAGGAGTCCCGCAAGGACGGCATCGCCACCATCGAGGCGATCCGCGAGCTCAAGCGCCGCCACCCGGACGTGCAGACCACGCTCGGTCTGTCGAACATCTCCTTCGGCCTCAACCCGGCCGCCCGGCTGGTCCTCAACTCGGTCTTCCTGGACGAGTGCGTGAAGGCCGGCCTGGACTCGGCCATCGTCCACGCCTCGAAGATCCTCCCCATCGCCCGGCTCGCACCCGAGCAGGTCGAGGTGGCGCTCGACCTCATCCACGACCGGCGGCGGGAGGGCTACGACCCCCTCCAGCGGCTCCTGGAGCTGTTCGAGGGCGCCACCGCCACGTCCCTCAGGGCCGGCAAGGCCGAGGAGCTGGCCGCGCTGCCGCTGGAGGAGCGCCTCAAGCGGCGGATCATCGACGGCGAGAAGAACGGCCTGGAGGCCGACCTCGACCAGGCCCTCGCCGGGCGCCCGGCCCTGGAGATCGTCAACGACGTGCTGCTCGACGGCATGAAGACGGTCGGCGAGCTGTTCGGCTCGGGGCAGATGCAGCTGCCGTTCGTGCTCCAGTCGGCCGAGGTCATGAAGACCGCGGT